>CAYZUI010000205.1:0-5642 GCA_964481945.1 uncultured Gammaproteobacteria bacterium | reverse complement strand
ACCACTACTGCCGCACCAGCTGCTTCCGGAGTTTGCGCGGCCATGCCAAGCCAAGTGTTCGCTACCACATGCTGCGTAATAAATTGAATTATGGCTGCACTAGCTTGGATGAAACCATTGAATACTACAATACTTAATATTATGGTTTGTTGGAGTGGTACCGTAGCCACTATGGCCACCAACCATAAACCCAAAACGAGATGTACCCAGTAATACAGGGAGACGGTTTGATCGTCAGCGAAATAGGACGAAAAAATTGCCAGAATCGCAATGACTAAACCTAACCAAATACTGTGCCAGTGTGGTTGAATGGATTTGTGTGTGTACCAATACCACAGCCATAGACCACCAAGCAGAACGAGTAGCACGTCAAAGGCGTACACACTAATGATGGCAAACTGATTGTCGCTTGGTACGAGGATGTATCGAATTTGAAATGGCAGTAGTGCTAGTAACGCATAGATACCATATTCAAGCACGCGTTTCACCATAGTGCTTGTATACTACTGGTGTTCAACGGGTTTGACAATCTAGTTGGTCTTCAGTATGATAGTGCGGCACTAAAAATAGTGTTGATCGCGGGGTGGAGCAGTGGCAGCTCGGGTGGCTCATAACCATCAGGTCGCGGGTTCGAATCCCGCCCCCGCAACACTTGAGATGAGTATGGTATACTACCAATAATGATTGAACAAGAACGAACGATTTTTGCATCGGCCCATCAAGATTACGATGCGGCATTTGCCCAACTGTTTGAGTTGTACGGTCAGGATGTCTACGCTATCGCTTTGGAAGCCTCCTATTATAATGAGAATGCTGCTTGGCAGCTGACCCATGATATATTCGCCACGGCCTATAAATACCTACATGCGTTTCAACCGCAACAAGGCAGCTTTCGTTTACATCTGTTTAGTTTACTCGTTAACCAGCTGGGTAAACGTGAACAGCTAGTACCGCCGACGAAAAATATTCTGCCGAAGAAATTAATGCATCAGTTTACCGTGGCTGAACAAACTACTTGGTTAGCCATCCACCAATTACCGTATGAATTGTGGTTGACGTATGAGCTATGCTATGGTGCCAATTTAAGTGTACCGGAACTATCCATTGTGTTGCATAAATCTGTTGCTGAAGTGCAACAACTTCAGGCGCAGGCCAGTCACCGTTTGCGCCAACAGTTACCAACCTTTATTGAACAAGTGGAAAGCTTGTATCGCAAGCGCAATCACTACTGTGAGCTCACCAAAACCAAACAACAACGACTGTTACGTTTAATTCTTGAACAGAAACGACTCGGTTTAACTTTTGTCCACTTGACCTGGTGGCAGCGGTTACTGCGGCCAGCCCATCTCGTTGTCTACCTTGGGGTAATCCTGGTTATCGGTGGAGGAATCATTGGTATATGGTACCGAGAAGCCGTGCACCAAACGTTGTCGAATTCATCTTTACCTTCAACCAATTCAGTGAGTTCCTTTTTACAAAATGTGGTCACCCAGCGCCGACCGAGTTTTTTGACAAAGCGGGGAGAGTTGCCAGAAGTTATGATCAATCGTACCGCCCTGACCACAGCAGATGAGAAATTGTTTGGCAGCGGTTACGTGTTTGAGTACACTACAACTACGGATACAGCCGAGATTCAGCCGACCTTTACCGTTAATCTCATGGCCGATGAGTATATTCCAGTAGCGGAAGCGTATACGTATACCGTTCCGGAAGCGTTAACTGAAGATCAGTTGCAATACGCCGCGTTGCGACATTTTGTATCGTTGCCACTGAATCAATTTACCTATGTGAATGGAACCTATTACATTGAGGATGATCAAACCGATTTCCGGCCATTGTTTATCGCTTTCAATAACAATGGTTCCATTGATTTTCAAATGCGGCAAGCCGCTATTTGCGACCTCAATAAGTTAACCGAACCAATTGCCGATACGCAAGCGCAAGGTAACGGTTATGAGTTTTTGCTGTCTCATCATTTTGTAGAAGTGAAGGAAACGCAATTACAGATTACGCAAGTAAGTAGTGCAGATCGGACGGTACCCAAAGATGCTTTTTGCCAAGATGGCGATACCGCACCAGTGCAGGATCGAGAGATTGTGTACTACTTGCCACATACGTTATTACGATTTGGTCCGGACCATGATCAACAAATGGCTATGCGGCAACGTGGTATCGCGTTGCAACTGCATGGCAAACACGTCACCAACATGCGAGTTGATCCGCTCTTTCTCTTACAACAATACGTCGAGCGCAGCGCCACCGTTAGCCTCAAACCATTGAGCCAGGCCATCACTGAATTGCAGCAGTTTCGTTATTCCGGCGAACGCAATAACCAGGTGTTTCCACAGTGGAATCATAGTCATGGTAATGATCGCTTCCAGAATATGACAGTAGACTCGGTGCGTTTGGAATATGTCTACGATGAATTAAATCACCTGATTGAACCATACTATGTGTTCAGCGGTTTCGGAACGGATTTAAATGATAAGGTGATGGCGACGAATTGGTATGTGGTGGCGTCGACTCAAATCATTGAATTGCGGGCGCCTTACAGAGAGTAACGTCATTTGATTGTACTATGACTTAAACTCATGGTTAATGAGGTCATCATAAGATTGACCTTTAAGCACATTGATATAAAGTTCGATCATGTTAAGCTCTCGCACCCCATTTTTGCTCTGGGCCCGAATATAGCCAGACCGCTCATTATCGTTCTCGTTTTTGATTTTTACTAAGAGGGCGTTTTCGTCTCGTCGCTTAATATCGATGATCTTAGTTTTCTTGAGATCATAAATAAGTTTATCGTTTCCCGAAAAAGAACCACCAGGTATCTTTGAATAGTCAAGATTTTCACTTGTTCGAATGGTAAAACCCTGACGGGATATTAATTGATCCATGGTCAACGTTTTGAGGTGCTCCACAAAACTGCGGTCATGCGCTGGCAAGAATTTACTCAAGTCATTCTTGAGTTGTTTATCATCGAATGAACCGATACGGTTCATGACATCCTGAAGTGATGTGACCATTTTATAGAAGGCTGTCTTGCGATTAATCATCTTCCAATCAAGCTCAATACCTTTCTGAAGCATAAACCAAAGATCGTAAACGTCACGGCCCCTCAATCGATATAAAAGTGCTCGAATTTTTTCAGCAAGAATTTCTTGCCAATCCATATGTCTGATTATCGGCTGGGGAGCGACCGGGAAGTCAGTATCAAGAGCCGTCTCCTTGGCAGTCTCTGGTTTCTCACGAAACGAGAAATCAAGATGGATATTTAGCGGGTATTTCAGGTCTTTTGGCTGGTAACTCAAAATACCAGTATAAGAAAATTTATTTTCCTCGGTGCGTTTAAGCTTCGTATCCGGAATAATAGCACCCATCTTTTTGACGGTATCGTTTACCAAAAGATCAAGCTCTTGAACAATGAGCTCGGTAGTAAAATCTAAGTCCTCGGAGAAGCGGCTGGATTTCAAAAGAAGTCGGATTGCAGTACCTCCCTTGAAATAAACTTTTTGGCTCTTGGGTGTGCTGTAAAAAATACTTAAAAAAACAACTTGAATGTACTCACGGATGATGGTGAATTCGTCGATAGCGAGTCGTTTTGAAAATTCTTGAATTTGGGCTTGAGAAATCATAATTTAATAGTTGCAAAATAATTCTTAAATGCCTTGTTTGTGATTCGTGAGGCAATTTCTTTGGTTTTAGCTTTATTGACTGACTGCAAGTTTAACTCCTCAACAAAAAGTGAACCTCTTCCAAGAGCAACAAAGAACATAGCATCAATTAAGGCTTTTTCGGGGGAAGCAATCAAAAAGTCTCCTGACTTTTGGTAATCATTGTAATATTTCTGATCAAGGTGCACATAAGAAAAAGTTTTACCACCAGCTTCAAATTTTCTGGCAGGACCGGTCGTGACTGAAGTGACCTCTTGGGGAGACTGAACCAAGATGCCGTAAAAGTTAAGGGCAGAATCCAAAGAGACATACGAAGGGCCATAGAGTACATTTGCCAATTCAAAATCGAATGGCCGATTGGACGCTAAAACATACCAACCTCTCCTGACCCTTTCGATCACCCCTTCTTTGACCAATCGAGTAGCTTGTACATGGCTATAGTTGGAATTTGCAACCCGTAATATTTTCTGCAGATCAGCAGAGGAAAAAACCTTCTTTCCTAATGCCTGCAATGTTTGTAATGCTTTGACTTGCTTCATACCGCTTTGTGATTATATTCGACTTACTTATCATAAGTGTATAGTAAATCCAATATATATGCAACTCTCTTGGCTGCAAAGTGGCCTTATATTGTCTAGATTTGGATAAAATGTGTTACAAGTAGCGTCGAATAGTACTAGCCCATTCTTGCAACAATTCAGGCCTAGGATCTCGGGTATGGAATTTCAAAACGTCATCAGTTAACACGACCACACTTGTTTCCAATGGACCGGCTAATTGTTTCAGTTGGTTTGGCATCACCCACCACTGGATTTTTTGCAGTACTGTATTCCACAACAGTAACTGTCCCAGACTGTGACTAATAGTGTGTAACCAAGTCTGATTGATTCGTCGGTTGCTATGTGAAATAACTGGTTGATTATTCGGTAGTACTGTCTGTAGCCATCGGCTATCTACTATCTTCTGGTTATATTGTTTTGGATCGTACACTGGCATAGCCTGCGCTAGCCAATAGGCTTCGAGTGCATCGTCATCATTACGTCGCAGCTCGGCCAGTTTTGCTATCCCAGCTGGTGTCACATAAAAACTTAAACATAACGCATCCTTTGTTTTATTTTGTTTCGGTCTCAGACTGGCTAATTTTGCTAATAGGGTTGTATAAAATCTTGTTGCCCAAATGGCACGTGGTTGGGTAATGATGAGTAGATCAATATCACTGTCTGTGCGAACGTTATGATAGGCAAATGTGTTGACAATAAAGATGGCTTCTACACCTGGCAAGTAACTTAGTAGTCGAATAAACCAACGGCGTTTATTCCACTTCAATTCGCTTTCAACGTAGCGGTGCTGGCGAATACCCGATAAATTCGGCCGATCTTTGAACATGATAAAACCATCTCGTTCAATCACTTGGTCAAGTTGTTGTGTGATATGAATCACTTCTGGTAATGTGGTGCGAGGTGATCGCCACAGGTAGCGATACAGTTCCGGATAGGTCAGAGGAAAATCAAATAAGTCAAAATAGGCCAACGTTTCGATCACTGCTCGATTTATTTCAGCGCTTTGCATAGAAACTGTCCGGTATAGGACCGTTTCACTTTCATCACTTCCCGGGGTGTGCCCACTGCCACAATCTCGCCACCTTTATCGCCACCCTCCGGGCCTAAATCTACCAACCAGTCAGCGGATTTAATGACATCAAGATTATGTTCGATGACGAGTACACTATTTCCCTTATCAACCAGTTTATTTAACACATGCAGTAAGCGTTTCACATCGGCAAAATGCAGACCAGTGGTGGGTTCATCGAGAATATAGAGGGTCTTCCCGGTAGCGCGACGGGATAATTCTGTAGCTAATTTAATGCGTTGCGCTTCACCGCCCGATAACGTAGTGGCATTCTGCCCTAACTGAATATAGCCCAAGCCGACATCAGTTAAGGTTTGGAGCTTTTCTTTAATGGCTGGG
>CAYZUI010000204.1:0-7689 GCA_964481945.1 uncultured Gammaproteobacteria bacterium | reverse complement strand
CGCTTCGACCGAGTGACGTTAAAACGACTATTGGTGAATGTCGTAATCGCGGTGCTCGGGTAGCCAGTGGAGAATTATTGTGGTTCATCGATGCGGATGTGCGGATCATCGATAGCGAAGCGTGTGTGCCAGAGGTGCTGGCGTATTTTTCCGAACGCACCAAAGTTATTGCCGCCACTATGCGCTTGACCATTTATCCTGAAGAAAATAAATGGGTCGACAGTGTGATCTACACGTTATTTAATGCATCCGTGTATCTGCAGAATCGTTTATTTAAAACCGGAGCATCACCGGGTGATTGTATGATAATTCGTCGCAACGAGCTTGAACGAGTCAATGGTTTTCGACCAGAATTGCCAACGGCTGAAGATTTCGAACTGTTTTCTCGACTAGCCAAAATTGGCCAGATTGGTTATTTTTGGCATCGTAAAATCGCCATGTCGCCACGCCGTATTCGACGCGATGGTTGGCCCAAAGTCCTCTGGCAATGGTTTCAGAATTGGTTTAATCAAGTGGTGCGTGGCAAAGTCAGTCAAACAGACTGGGAAGCGAGACGATAGTGCTGCGTTTGCCAAACTGTCGGGCGGCCATGGTTGAACTAAACCAAATGTCAAAACTAGCACAACCATAGCGGGCAGCCATGCGATCCTGCACGACAAACTGTTTATCACCAAATAACTCTGGAAAAGTCACTACGGTGCCAAACGGCAAGCAATTGTTAGCCACAATACCATCGTGGACATGTTCGCCTGAAGCAGTTACTAATGGTGAGGCATCAGTTTGCCAGGTGGTACTCGAATAAGCATAGACAATCGCGGCCAATTGTTGGGTCGGTTGAGGGGTTTGAACGGGCACGCTAACCATTCCAACCGCTAAGACTAGGCTAATAATGGGATTCATCGGGGCAGCACTTTAGCGGATTTGGCCTTATTTGTCAATACCGGCAGCGCACGCTACACTGCCAAGGTATGCGTCGTATTCCGGCCGTCATGGCCACCCAACATCCTGATAACGCGTATGCCCCGTATTGGGAAAAAGATGGCGATGGGTTTGTATCGGCCAAGGAGGAAGTGGCTGAAGCATTTTCGGCCTATGCGGATCTGGGCGTGGATGAGTTTATGTGGGATTGGGAGGGGAAATACGTGGATGAAGCGGTGGTGGAACGTTTTTTTACCGAATACCATACATATTTTTCTAAACATCAGTTAGGCAAAGAAAAGTTTTTAACGTTCCGCATCCCGAATATCTGGCAAGAAAAAGGGTACTCGTTAGCGCGCGCTCTCATGGCTACTCTGACTGCCGCTGATATGGCGAAAGATTTAAAATTGCATGACCGTCCGCTCTTTGAAGTTATTCTGCCCATGACCACATCGGCGCAACAATTAATGCACATTCAAAAAACATTTTCCAAACTCGCCAAAGTAAAACATGAATTGTTTGATGATCAGACAGCAGCGTTTAACTATATTGAAGTCATTCCGCTCATCGAAGAGGTTAAGCACATGTTTGATGTGCAAACGTTGTTGGATAAGTATGTCCAACTGCACAAGAGCTACTATAAATGTAAACCGGCTTATCTACGTCCGTTTTTAGCGCGGAGTGATCCGGCCTTAATTGCCGGCCTTATTCCGGCGGTGATTGGTAATAAGGTGGCGTTATCCGAGCTCTATCAGTGGAGTGATCGTACCAAGATTCCTGTCTACCCAATCGTTGGCACTGGCTCGTTACCATTTCGTGGTTCTTGTGCACCGGACAATATAGATAAATATTTAGAGGAGTACCGTGGTGTGCGGACAGTCACCATCCAATCGGCTTTTCGTTACGACTATCCGATCGAGCAGGTCAAAGCCGCCATTCAAAAACTGCACAAGGGTTTATCGAAAACAAAACCACAATACTTTGGTCGGCGTGAAGTGGCCGTGGTAAACGGTATTGTCCGTAAAGCCGAAGTACATTACCGCGAGGCGGTGATGAGTGTAGCGGCAGATATGTTCCGTATTGTACCGGCAGTGCCAGCCCGCCGAGAACGTCGCTTACATATTGGTTTATTGGGGTATAGCCGTAGTATTGGAAAGAAACAGTTTCCTCGAGCAATCACGTTTACGGCTGCCATGTATTCACTGGGCATACCTCCAGAGCTCATTGGCACAGGGCGTACCCTGCGTGCCCTAACTAAGAGTGAAGGAGAATTGGTGCATCAGATGTATCGCTGCATTGAACACGATCTAAAATTGGCTGGACGGTATCTCAATAAAGAAAATCTGGCCTTTCTCGCTAAACGGCATAAAGGTTGGCGGGCTATTCAGATGGATATTACGTATTTAGAGCAATATTTCGGCATGACCTTAGGCCCAAAAACGGCTAACGAGTTTTTGCATCGCAATGCCACATCGGATATCTACTATTTAAGTAAACGGCGCCAGCCCACCGCGGCCGCCGTGTTACAGGCCGGCAAGTTGCGACGTAGTCTGGGTTAGCGCTATACTGTAGTCATATGTACAAATATCTATCAGCCAGTTTACTGGCAGTCGGTGCCCTAGTAATAGGGTTTCAGCCGGTTCACGCCGGAACGTTGTTCTTTGACGATATGGAAAGCGGAGAGGGTAATTGGACGCATACTGGCCAATGGCATCTCCAGGCCAATCCGGAAGATATCGCTATTTCCGGTGACATCAATCCAGCCTTAGTTTCACTGCCCGATTTTGGTTACTTACCAAATGCGTATTTAGGTGACTATGTCTGGTGGTATGGCAGCAGTGACGACGGCACATTTCTCGACGACTGGGATTTATCCAGCCAAACTGCCAAGAATGGCGGTTGGTCAGATACAGCCAATTATGGTGAGTTAGTGAGTGAGCCAATTGACCTAATAGATTCAGAAGCAGCTAACCTGACATTTTGGAATTGGTGGGAGATTGAAGGAGTCGATGTTGATCGGTATGACTTAATGACAGTGTATGTGAGTACAGATAATGGTGGAACGTGGGAAACGGTCGCTAATCTTAACCCAATCAACGATGTGGACGGGGAAGCCTGGAAGCCGTATAGCTCCGGTGGTTTGGGTCAAAATGGTCAATGGATCCATACGCAGGCAGATTTATCCGCCTATGTCGGCAATACCATCTTGCTCAAATTTTACTTTGATACCGTCGATGAAAAATACAATGGTTTCCGGGGCTGGTTGATTGATGACGTGCGTGTGACCAATGACGTTACTGTGAAACCATCGTTCGACTCGCAGACTTCCCAGGCTTCAGCCAGTTGTGGTGGAGATAGTGGTGGAGAAATCAATACCCCGGCACGGATGTACCTGTATCGCTCACAGCAAGTCCAGGTGACTAGCGCAGGTAATTGGTTTATTACGCCGTTTGGTTCTAACGATTGGGTCGCGAATGGAACGGCTGGTATCACCAGTAAGATATTTTTGAATGCCGGCTACTATGTGTTATGGGTGACCTTACCAGATGGTGAAACGTGTCCGGATGCTGTCCAGGTTCTCGCTTCAGCTAATTACTATGGTGGTCCGGGGCAAGCCATTGCCCAGCCGGGTGGATTAGTGTGGGTGTATGGCGATAACTTTGTAGCCGGCTCAACCGTTTCCTTTATTGAAGGTTCAGAGGCCACTGCTATCCAAACCGTCACCGAAGCGGATACTGCCGTGGTAGTAAGCACGACCGAGATACAATTTACCGTACCATACCTACTGACTTCAGGCACCTATGGTATTCGCGTGACTGCGCCAAACGGCAAAAAGGCCACCATCGCCAATGCGTTGCAAGTCACTACGGAAACCGGACCAGATATTGATTCTGTTTCTCCGACAGAAGCGGATGATACGACAACCACTGACATCACTATTACTGGTACGGGTTTTGTGGAAGGTGCCGTGGCGGCAGTGGGTGGTGTGCCATTACTCAACCTCATCGTTACCGATACCACCATTGTCGGTACACTACCGGCGGGCGCTTCCGGTGGCTTCCAAAACCTTGATGTGATTAATCCGAATGGGCAGTTGGCAGAATTGATTGGCGGTGTTTCAGTGAGTGATAATAGCACTGATGGTTACATGCCGAGTGGTGAACAATTGACCAAACCGAAGAAAGTAAAAAGTGTCACCGTAGAGTTTTTAAGCGCCACAAAAGTAAGGGTATCATGGAAAAAGGTCGCTGGGGCCGATCACTATTATGTTGAACTTAAACGCGGTTCAAAAGTAGTGGATACCTACACCACCAGCAAAAAGACCCTCAAGATTAAAGGGTTGAAAGATGGCAAGCACTATTCGGTGCAGGTAAAAGCGGTGGGAAACTATTTAGGCGGTGACTTTTCCAAAAAAGTAAAATTCTCTACCTTCTAGTTTGACAGAATACTCCATATACTACATACTGTAGTAATATGGAACAGCACGATATTCTTCGAGTACAAGGCATGACTTGTACCAGTTGTGAAGTAATCATTGAACGTAAGTTAAAAAAAATTCCTGGCATACGGCAAGTGCAAGTTGATCATCGCACGGGGCGTTGTACGATTGAGAGTGATCCTACGGCAGCCATTCCACTGTCGATGTTACAAGCAGCGGTCGCGGAGGACGGTTACAGCCTCTCCACCTGGACAGCCACGCAGTTACCAACGATTCGTTCACCACATCGTACACGAGAGTTAGCCATTGCCGGTATCGTGGCCTTAGCGGCTTACAGTATCTTACGTTACAGTGGCCTCACCAGTCTGGCGCCAACCAGCGGTCAAGCTTTAAGTTTAGGTACCGTGTTTGTAGTTGGATTGGCGGCGGCATCTTCCACCTGTATTGCCGTGGTGGGAGGCTTAGTCTTAAGCGTGAGCACTGCCATTCGGCAAAAACATCCCAACGCCACCGCTGGACAACGTTTCTGGCCCCATGTGTTGTTTAATCTGGGGCGGATTGCTTCCTACTTTATGTTAGGTGGTGTGATTGGTTGGTTGGGGCAAGCCCTCACCCCCACTCCGGCACTCACCGGATTACTGACGGTAGTTATCGCCATATTCATGTTGTTGCTGGCTGTGGATATGCTGCAGCTTTTTCCGGGAAAAAAGTGGGTACCACGCATGCCAAAACGCATTAGCCAGTGGATCTATCACTTGGCAGAAAACCAAAAACCTTGGATACCAATCGTGCTGGGTGCCCTGACCTTTTTTATACCCTGTGGATTCACGCAGGCCATGCAACTGTACGCTCTCACTACCGGTAGTTTCTATGAAGGGGCCTTAACCATGGGTGTGTTTGCACTGGGAACGCTCCCAGCCTTACTCGGCGTAGGCGCACTGGCGAGCACGCTCAAAGGAAAATGGATACGACGATTCACTCAATTCGCTGGCGCCTTTGTGTTAGTGTTAGGTTTAACCAACGTAAATAACGGGCTGAATTTGTTGGGCATTGATCTGGGACAATGGTTGTCGACTCCAAGTAATGTGGCGGCTGCCGAACAAACGGCTGATAAACAAATCGTCAGAATGTCTGTGGTTGGCATTGAATACCAGCCTGATCAGTTTAAGGTCAAAGCGGGAGTGCCGGTTGAATGGCATATTGATGGCAGTCAAGCCAGTGGTTGTACCAGTATTTTGACCATTCCCAGTTTAAAGGTCACCAAACAATTGGCCGCCAATACCGATAATGTCATCACCTTTACTCCAACCGAGGCTGGCACCATTCGTTTCACTTGCGGTATGGGCATGGTGAGTGGAGCCATTATTGTCGAAGCTTGACGAGATTAGCTAATTAATATATTTTATACGTTATGTCTATCGTTATGGATGAACAACCAAAGGGTACTATGCAGATGCTTGATAAGCTCCCACCGCGTCTAGCCTTCTGGGCTGGTGTAGTGATTACTGCTGGCACTATTTTCGCGATCGGATTTATTATCTTGATCGTGTTGATGTTTAAAGGCTTTGATTTTTCCGCTGTGGGCGCTACAACCGGAACAACCAAAACCAGTAATACCAACGCCGCGGTAGTAGCCAATGTGAATACGACCCCGCCGGTGAATGATACTGCGGCAGTGACTGGCAAAATTGAGTTAGCCTCCTTACGTGATGTCAGAGGGAGTGGTGACTATACAATTGTTGAGTATTCAGATATTGATTGTCCGTTTTGCAAGCGCTTCCATCCTACCATGCAGCAAGTGATGGCAGACTATGATGGCAAAGTACGCTGGGCCTATAAACACTTACCGCTCACCAGTCTGCATCCGAATGCCATGCAAAAAGCCTTAGCTTCTGAATGTGCAGCAGATCAAGGAAAATTCTGGGAATACTTGGATACGATCATTGCCAATGAGGTCACAGACGCGGCAGAAACGAATTCTGTGGCGGATGAAGTTGGTTTGGATCGCAGCAAATTTGATACGTGTCTATCCAGCCAACAATTCAAAGATCGCGTCAGTGAAGATTCGAACGAAGCGCAGTCTCTGGGCGGTCAAGGTACCCCGTATGGTGTCATTATCGATAAAGATGGCAAAGTGGTCAGCACAATCAACGGTGCTCAACCCTACGAGGCAGTGAAACAAACCTTGGACGGAATTTTGTAACAATGGTTTTCGACACAATCATTATTGGTTCTGGTCCGGCAGGATATACAGCGGCTGTTTATGCTGCGCGAGCTAATTTAGCGGTGTTACTGTTGAAGGGCAATCAACCGGGTGGACAGCTAACCACCACTACCGTGATTGAGAATTGGCCTGGATACGCCGATGGCATAGATGGGAATGAGTTGATGCAGCAAATGGAGAAACAAGCTGTCCGATTTGGTGCCAAGCTGGAACAAGCTCTGGTCACTGCAGTTGATTTTTCCAAGCAGCCATTCACCGTAACCGGCGACAATACGGTGTATCAGGGAAAAACAGTGATTATTGCCACCGGCGCACGTTCCCGCATGACTGGAGCACCAGGTGAAGAGCAGTTCACGGGCAAGGGCGTATCCACCTGTGCTACCTGTGATGGTTTCTTTTATCGTAAAAAAGATATCATCGTCATCGGTGGCGGTGATACTGCTATGGAAGAAGCCACCTTCCTCACCAAGTTCGCCAATTCTGTGACGTTGGTACATCGCAAAGATAGTTTCCGGGCCAGTAAGATTATGGTGGATCGAGCCTTGAGCAATCCGAAAATAAAAGTCATCTGGGATACCGTCATAGAAAAGTTTAACGGTGATGCCAAGCTTACCAGCGTGACTTTAAAAAATCTGAAAACCAACCAGACAACAGATCAACCAATTGATGGTGTGTTCTTGGCGATTGGCCATATCCCGAATACCGAATTATTCCAAGGTGTCGTTGATCTTCAGCCCAATGGCTATCTTAAAGCCCATGGTTCAACCCAAACCAACATCGATGGTGTATTTTTTGCCGGAGACGTAGAGGATGAACGGTATCGTCAGGCGGTTACCGCCGCTGGGGCAGGCTGTAAAGCGGCCATGGATGTAGAAAAATACTTAGCGCGGAGTTAGTGCTATACTGTTGGTATGTCCAAACTATGGGTCCTTGGTCTGGCCGGTCTATTGCTGCCATTATCGGTTAACGCGATCAGCCTAGCTAGTTTTGTCACGTTTTCCGGAGAAACGATCATCAATTTTGCCGGACAAAGTTTATCTGATGCTGGAGATGTGAATGGAGACGGTTATGATGATTTTATTGTGAACTCGTTTTTCAACAGTGATGG
>CAYZUI010000203.1:0-3919 GCA_964481945.1 uncultured Gammaproteobacteria bacterium | reverse complement strand
TCGTGATCGTTTGTATAAAGAGCTTGAAACCGATATGGCGCTGCGGGTGGAAGACAGTGGCACCGATTGGATTGTGTCTGGCCGCGGTGAATTGCATTTGGCAATTTTGATTGAACGGATGCGTCGTGAAGGCTATGAACTGCAAGTATCACGCCCCCAAGTGATTATAAAAGAGATTGATGGCAAAACCATGGTACCGTATGATCAGGTGTTCATTGAAGTACCGGAAGCGCATTCGGGTGCCGTTATTCAAAAACTCGGCAGCCGACATGGTGAAATGCAAAATATGACTATGGCTAACGGGATTGTCTATCTGGAATTTATTATTCCGACCCGTGGTTTATTCGGTTATCGTACAGAATTTTTAACAGATACGCGTGGCCTAGGCATCATGAACACATTGTTTTATAAATACCTGCCGGATCCGGGTGATTGGAAGGAACGTGATCAAGGTTCGTTAGTAGCGCACGAAACCGGCCAAAGTAATATGTACGGCTTGCGCAATGTGCAAGATCGCGGCGTATTATTTTTCGGCCCCGGAGTAGAAGTCTATAAGGGCCAAGTGGTTGGTCAAAATGCCCGGCAGGGTGATTTAGCGATCAATATCTGTAAGGCCAAGCAACTGTCCAACATGCGTTCCAAAGGTGATGGATCAGACGAGCATTTCAAAACTCCCCAGACCATGGATTTGGATGCAGCTCTAGAATATATTGGTGATGATGAACTCGTGGAAGTAACTCCTAAGAATGTCCGCATCCGCAAAGTGACGCTCGACCGAGCCGATCAACGCCGCAAGGAATTAGGGATTAATTAGCTGCTGCCTCGCGTTGTAATCGCGCCAACGTATCAATAATGTCTTGGGCAATCCCTTGTCGCACTGTTCGATCTTGCCACACTGTACTGACTGGAGTGTGGGGACCACGTTGTCGGGCTTCGACCATTAACCGTACTAATGCTTGAGCATGAAATTGAGCATACAGTACTTGTCGCGGATTAGTGCGATGATCGATTGATGATTGACCCATGTTCTGTCGACGGACATTATCGTGCTCATTCCATTGTTCTAAAATGTCGTGAGTGAGCTCATTCACATCCACTGTACCGTTTTCGATATAACGATCAACAATACCCTGGTAGAAATAGAAATTGCCATTGATGTCGACTTCGACATTACGGGCATATGCCAGACCATTATCGGTTTGATCTAATGGTGGCAAGGTATCAACAATGCGAGGTCGACCAACTGGGGCCGGCTCAATAGGAGGTTGGGGTTGAGCATCACGGCGACGCGTCAATGGTCGCAATGCCAACACTAATAAAGCCAATAGAGGTAATGGCAAGAGAGTGGTACTTTTCTTTTTTTCTTTAAACGTTACCGTGACTTCGACAAACCGTTTGCTGGCCACCAGCTGATCTAACCGGGTCACCACTTCCGGATCCGTAACGCGATCAGCATTATAGGCAGACAGTAACTGATAAATCTTATCCTCGGTCGTACCTTGATTCATGCCCAACGATTCAGCAATCGTTTCAAGTTCAGAAAATTCTTCAGCCGAAAACTGCACTTCGTCACCAGAAATATCTTCAATGCCGTCTACCGAATCCACTCCCAAACGAGTCAATACCTCTTTTAAGCGTCTACCGGCATCACCGGCACGAATTTCACCAAGCTCAACATTTTCTGGATCAGTGCTACCTGCTTCGAGTGACCCTGGTCCCGTTGCCTCTGGGGAAGTAAAGCCAGTCACGGAAATTCGATCAACCGATAACCCAGCATAGCGCGTATCACCCGCGCGAGCGTAATCTGCCTTGTCCCAAGCTAAACCCACCACATTATCGGCCAGCTGTCTCCGCATTTCATCAGCCATCAACCCTTCCATTTCACCATAATGGGAAGCATCGATCGGATCACCGGTATCAAATGTCCGAGCGTAAGCATAGGGTACAACAAAGTCGACCGTGCGTGGTTTATCTGATTTGCGGGATACGTCAAGGTAGGCCGGTTCAAGAATTCGACCAAAATCTTCAAACGTCACCCGGCCATCACGAAACCATGGTACATACATACCCACATCCCAATCACGTTCAAATGAACCTTCAAATAATTCGGTGTGCAGCGCCGCTGGATTTTGTTCTAAACCGGTATTGGTTTGAGCTTCGGCTTTAGGCGCGGCCGCCATCGCTAACGCAACGGCAGCGAGCGTTTCAAAACGACTAGGATGACGAGTCGAGCGACGTTCTGGTTTAAGTGTTTTCCCTCCCCGTTCTGAAAATGACATAGCGCGTATATGGTTATGAATTAACCGCGCAGTATACGTCAGTTTTTTGACTTTGTCAAGAACCGAAGGTAAAAGCAAACACCTGGGTACTGGGATCGTTGAAGGTAATCGTCAGCTCGTCATCGACGATGACATCATTACTATATAATTGATACAGCCGGTCGCTGTCTAAGATGATGATTTCGCCATTCACGGTAATGGTATCCCCCGCCCCGGCCGGTTTTATGACCAGAAAGACATCAGCCGCTTTGAAGTGTAAGCGTAGCTGTGAACCAACGTTCGCTTCAGCATATTGCGCTTCCACATCCCACAACCCATTAAACGCCACATTGTGTACTGGTAACACATCCGGAAAACTATATTCACTCACACCGTATTGGATAGGTTCATTCGAAGCGAACCGATCAATCCGTCCCAGCCCTAAATAGGTTTCTGGTGTAGTGGAATAGAGCGACGTTTCATCCGGTAGATCTTGTACCTCATCCGTCAGAGTAGCCCCCGCCTCTGCAAGTAATTCACGAATGGCGCTTTCGGTTTTGTCATACTCCCCTTCTCCAAAATGCGTATAACGAATGTTCCCCTCGGCATCAATCAGATATTTGGCTGGCCAGTAGCGATTATTGTAATTCTTCCAAGTAGCAAAGTCATTATCTTGGGCGACCGGATAGGTTAGCCCATACATCTCGATGGCATCTTGCACATTACCTGTATCTTTTTCAAATTCAAATTCCGGTGAATGAACTCCAATTACCATTAAGCCATCATCCTGATACTGCTCATACCAGCCCTGCACATGCGGTAAGGTGCGAATACAGTTGATGCAAGTATAGGTCCAAAAATCGATCAGGACTACTTTGCCTTTGAGCTCATCCAGTGTCAGTGGTTCACTATTCAGCCAATTGGTAATACCAATAATATCTGGCGCCGCGTAACCGGTTGTGGTCACATCTACTATATCGTTAACGCCGCGCAACTCGTCTAATTCATCTTGCACAACCGGGGTGGATTCGAGATCAACCAACCATGTCGTGTAACTGGGAAAAGCGTCGAGTAATTTTACTTGCAACACTTTATCGTAGTTCGTCACAATCATGACGGCAGTCGCGATCATCACCACACCAAATACTTGCTGAATCCGCCGTAAATAACGATTCATAAATTTAGAACGTTGAAACAACTTTTGGCCAATCACCGTCAGGACAAACAATGGTACACCAACTCCCGCCGCATAAAACAGAGTTAAAATGGTGACTTCCCAACTCACGGCCCGAGTAGCGGCAAGCGTTGCAATAGTCGCTAAAATGGGCCCGGCACAGGGTGCCCAGATCACACCGCAGGCTAACCCAGTCACGAAGCCGGACCACCAATCATTGCCTGAGCGCTTGGTAAAACGCTGGCCGACCGTGCCCACTAGCCGACTCACTACGGCCTCGAGCTGGGCAGTGAGCTGCGGAATAATTAAAACAAAACCAAGCACGGTAATAATAAATGCAGCCACAAATCGTAATACGTCTGGATCAAGCGGTAAAATCTTCACCAGATACGACAGCGCCAGCGTGACCACACTAAAACTCAATACAATTCCGACGGTAATACCTAGTGGTTTCCCCTTTCCGCCCGTGGTGGTAGCGGATAACACA
>CAYZUI010000202.1:0-3458 GCA_964481945.1 uncultured Gammaproteobacteria bacterium | reverse complement strand
GGTGAAATATTAGATATCGATGGCTATACCGGAGGCTTTAATTTGCAAGCCTCTTGGGCCACCGGACGTGCGGCCGGTTCTTCAGTTTAACTTACCGGTGGTCTCCAGAGCGGATCTATCTTCGGTTCGATATCTCGTTCCAACTTCAATTTAAGATTAGCGATAGATTCTCGCAAACGGGCAGTTCGTACTGCCGTCACCTCATCCCTTGCCGTTGACCCAGAGCGTGACGTCAACCAACGAGTCAGTCGACTGGGCCGAGGGACACTATTTAACTCCGCTTGATACTCGGCTATTCTGGCTAGTCGATCAGTGCGTTGGGTATGTAACTCCTGCTGGGTTTGCTGATATCTGGCAATAAGGTTTTGTATGCCATCAGTTTGGATAATCTGCTGCGCATTTTGTTCATCCAGCACCCGTAATTTTTTTGCCTGCGCCCGAGCTGATGGTTTTCTAATAGCCGCTGCCTGAATTTGTCGGACGATGTCGTCTAGATCGCGCGGTTCTAACTGCATAGTCCACTGAATAGCCCGTTCCTGCAGTAAAGTACGTAGACAGGTCACTACATCAGGCCGCAATAATAACGGATTAGCGGTTAAACGATTATTAGCGTTAACTAATCCCTCACGACGTTGCTCACGCTCCAAGTTTTGTCGTGACACTAAAGAAAGAGCTGCGTAGGTATCACTCTGCATGGCCGGCCACTCTAAACCATGTTCATCTACCATTTCCTGCCAACGGACTTGTTCGCGTAGATCTTCGGGTATTTGATCACCGAGACATTTTTCAATATAGTTATTACCACGCAAAAACAATAATAATTCAACAGCCAACCAACGCTGGCCGGTAGAGAGCTGCGGGAAACTGCTAT
The DNA here is from genome assembly GCA_964481945.1 of uncultured Gammaproteobacteria bacterium. Taxonomy (GTDB): domain Bacteria; phylum Patescibacteriota; class Patescibacteriia; order UBA9570; family UBA9570; genus UBA9570. The sequence goes on along the minus strand of CAYZUI010000202.1, from coordinate 2,587 downwards.
TGAGCGCCAGGATATCACGCGGTGCTATCGTCACCGAGTCTATCCCCTGTGCCAAATAAGAATCCTTATATGATTCATCGGTAAAGCAATGCCTGTCTTCCAACACACGTAACACGTCAGCCTCGTCGGTTGTGCCAAGTAATACTTTAGCTCTGTCCCTATACCCAGCTAGGGTGAAGACTCCTTTGGCATTCGCTATAGTAAGCAACTGTTCTGGTGTTTTCATCACCAGATCATCGGCTGGGTCATTGGCTGGGCGTCTCTTCAACTCATCTATTTCGGCTGGGTCAAGGCGATGCCTAGATCGTATATCGAACACCACACCGCGTTCGCCGCCATCGCGTATTTGTCTGTGCCGATTTCCTCGACCTCCAGGTGGTCTGTTTTCAAAAGCCATATCTTAATAACTATTATTACATACTTTCATGGTATACTAAAGTTTATGAAGTTCATGCTCGCAGTCAGCCTACTGCTCTGGCCAATGCTTAGTCAAGCCGAGGCGTTACCGGGGCCATTGGTACGCATCTATAACCAAGATCAGGAATTTGTTCGAGAATTTTATGCCTACGATAGCCAACTCACCATTGGGGTAAACGCCGTCATCGTCGACGTGACCGGTGATGGTCGAGAAGAAATTATCACTGCTCCACAAGCCGGAGCGGCGCCACATCTTAAATTGTTTTCGTTAGCGGGTACGTTGCTCACGCCTGGTTGGTTTGCCTTTGCGGAAGATTTTCGTGGGGGCGTGAACTTGGCTACCGGTGATTTGACTGGCGATGAAGTGGATGATCTGATTGTTGCACAAGCTTCGAGTGGTCAAGCCTGGGTGAAAGCGTATGATCTCACAACCACAGAACCACAGGTGATTACCGAGTTTTTGGCTTATCCGGAAACGTTTACCGGCGGCGCTTACGTTGCGGCCGGAGATTTAGATGGTGATAGTCGCGCGGAAATCATCACTGGCGCGGGGGCGGGCGGTGGACCGCAGGTGCGGGTGTTTGACCGACACGGTGATTGGACCGGTTTAGCTTTCTTTCCTTTTCCGGAGGATTTCCGCGGTGGGGTAACAGTCGCTGCCGGCAATTTGAATCAAGATGCTACGGACGAGTTAGTGGTCGGCCAAGCCAGTAGCGCACAAGCTTGGGTGAAAGTGTATGATTCTGATGGTGAACGTATCATTTCAACATTCAAAGCCTATCCGGCAGCAGTGCAATACGGTGTAACGGTAGCCGTAGCGGATAAAAAAATTATTACCGGACCCGGCAGTGATGGTGGTCCGCAAATCCGCGAATTTACTGCCCAGGGTGAAAATGTGACCAACTGGTTTGGTTATGAGGAAACCTTTCGTGGGCAAACTAATGTACAGTATAGTCCCACGCGACAACGTTATGTGGTAACAGTCGCGCCGATTAAAAACGAACCGATTATTACCGGACCAAAAGTGGCTCTGACGTTTGACGATGGCTACAGTTCGCCTAATGGATCATTCAATAAAATTCTCGATACGCTCAAAGCGCATAACGTACGGGTGACGTTTTTTCTGCTGGGCGATTGGATTGAAGATCATCCTACAGAAATGCGCCGCCTGATCGCTGATGGTCATGAAATAGCGAATCATAGTTACAATCATCCCCTCTTCACCATACTCACGGAAGCACAAATTCGTAATGAAGTCCTGGCGACAGAAACACTCATCAAACAATATGGCGTTGATCCGAAACCGAATTTTCGTTATCCCTACGGTGGTCACAACGCCTATACTGACGCGATTCTGACCAGTTTGGGTTATCGCGCTTGGTCGTGGACGGCATCCACTGGTGATACCGGTCCGAATGATACCATCACAGGAGTGAGAAACGGGGCTCTTGCTAATTTGCACGATGGCGGCATCATTTTGGCGCATGTTTCTTCCGATGCCACCGCTGCCGCCCTGGATGACATTATCACCACCATCCAAGCCGCCGGGTACAGCATCGTCAAAGTCAGCCAGTTGGATTCTTGACAAAAGGCCATGCTTCGCCTATAAGTAAGGTCATGGAAATTACGAAGCCGACGATAAAACAGCTGGCGATTGGCCTGTATATCGTTGCTTCATTGGGCTATATCGGCCTTACTGTGTGGACAAACTTCAAAGTGCAATATTCAGAACGGGCCTTTCAAAGCGGTCAGGCTGATGCAATTGCCCGGTTAATTGATCAAGCCGGCGACCCAGGCTGTCAGCCTTTTTCGGTGTATAACCAACAACAAGAAGTCCAGTTGGTCAATGTAGCCTGTTTGCAGGCAGCCACCGATACAACTACAACTAATTAACCATAACGCACATCTATGGCCTATCATAAAATCACATTAATCGGTGGGTTGGTTAGTGTTTATTTGGGTTTAGCCAGTGCGGTGTATGCTGACCCTTGGAGCGAAAATGCTACTTCCATCTATACGACTGATCCTAATAAATCTGTCGGCATTGGCACGGCTTACCCAGATTTCAAACTTGATGTAGAGGGTACTTCGGCAGTGACAGCACAAATCACGACCACCGGAGCTAACCAGTACGCCCAATTGCGTTTGTCCAACCCCGAGCGGGATTTTG
>CAYZUI010000201.1:0-10767 GCA_964481945.1 uncultured Gammaproteobacteria bacterium | reverse complement strand
GTTTGCCGGTCTGACGGGGGTACCAGACAATGCCACGACGCTGACGATCACTTCAACCAGTTTACCCAGCGCCAGTAATACAATCACAATCAATGCCGAAGGTGTGGTGGAATAATCATCGAACGGGAATATTGCTGGTGGAAGCAGTCATCAGTATTGCTTTGTTTGTGATCTTTGCGGCTGGGGCAGTCTACTTTATGACGGCCGCACTGTTAACCAGCCAAACCACCATGGGGCGGGCCACGGCCGCCACCTACGTGCAAGAAGGTATCGAAGCCGTCCAATCCATTGATCGAGCGGCTTGGAATAATTTGGCGGATAGTCCGGATAGCACCTATGGCTTGGCTTTATCCGGAAACATTTGGACCTTAGTCACTGATCCGGATAATCCCTACGGCGATACTCGGTATACGCGAACCATTGCCATCAGTGACGCCTATCGTGACAGCGCCAATAATCCCACGGATACTAACACCGATACCTTTGATCCCCATACCCGTAAGGTGACTGTAACAGTTGATTGGGTTGAACCGCCCGCTCGCGATCAGACGTTGGCGAGCAGTGTGTACGTGACCGATTGGGATGCCGTGGCCATAGCCGATGACACCATTGCGGACTGGTCTGATGGTACATTGGATAATCTCCGCGTCAGTAGCCTGGATGACGGTGAGTTACAAATTATCCAGCCCACCATGGAAATTGGTACAACCACGGCCACCACCAGTTGGTCAACCGTGACGTTGAGTAACGATTATTCTACTCCCGTTGTCATTACGAATGTGCTGGACGGCAATAATCCTAATTCACCGGTCAGTGCCCGAGTGCGCAACGCCAGCGGTAATAGTTTTGAGGTGAGATTAGATTTTCCCACGGATAATTTTGCTCCTAGCAGCAGTAATACCGAAACGGTGTACTATCTCGTCATCGAACAGGGGGCGTGGTATCTGGGAGACAGTGATACCAAAGTAGAAGCCGGCATTGTGGAGAACGTTAGTGGTTTAAATTGTTCCGCCTGTGGCTCTTGGGTGAAGGGCGAAGTTCTTAGTTATGAACATACCTATGATGACAATCCTTTAGTGTTTCATCAAATTGTGTCAGAGCATGATAGTGACTGGGTAGCGGCGGTGGTCCATGATGATTTTGGGCCGGCCTCAACCCCGCCGGGTACGGACGGGTTTCTGATTGGTATGAATGGAGCCCAAGCCACCACCACGCATGATGCCGAGGACATTGCCTATGTGGTGTTCGAGCGAGAATCCACCGGAACATTTGAGGGTGTATCGTTTGAAACTGACGTCGCCGGTCGCACTATTCGGGGTTACGATAATGCTCGCTATAGCGATACGTTTGATCAAACCTACACCAGTGCTCCTTGGGTATTAGCCAGTGTGTTCAGTAGCGCTGGCACCGATGGCAGTTGGATTATGCTCGACGCCGTGACGGATACGCAATTAACCGTCTATGTCGATGAAGACCAGACTACGGATGCAGAACGATCACATACCACGGAATGGGGTGGTTATATTGCCTTCGGCACTACCGGAACGTTTTATTTGAATAGTGCCACCGCCTATGTTGAACCGACGATGGAAGTGGGAGTGGTGACCAATACCGCCACCGGAAATATGGAAATCGGCAGCACCACCGCTACCACCAGCTGGTCTACGATCACTCTGACCAATACGTATATCGAACCAGTGGTGGTGGCAACGGTGCAGGATGGTAATAATCCGAATACGCCGCTGACCGCTCGGGTGCGCAATGCGGCCGGAAACAGTTTTGATCTTCGCTTAGATATTCCCCCGAATAACTTTGCGCCGGTCACCAGCAATAGTGAAACGGTGAATTATATCGTGGTGGAAGCCGGCACCTGGACAGTGGGAGATAGCCGCACCAAAATTGAAGCGAATGTCGTGGCAGATGTCAGTCGGTTGAATTGTCGCACCTGTGGCAGCTGGAATAATGGTACGGATGTGGCTTATCGTAATGCCTACAGTGCTGAACCAGTGGTGTTACACCAAATCATGTCTGCCAACGATACCGACTGGGTGACGTCGTTTGTCTCCGATGATACCAGTGGTGGTAATCCACCTGGCACCGATGGGTTTCAAATCGCCATGAATGGAGCCGAGGTCACGGCAACCCACGATCCAGAAGATATCGGTTATATTGTAATTGCAGCCGATGCCACTGATACAGATGGCACGTTAACCTTTGAGACAGAAAAAACCGGCGATGTGGTGCGGGGTTATACCGATGTGCATACCACAGAAACATTTACCAATACCTATAGTAGCGCTCCCATTGTTGTATCGGCTCAAGTGGCGATGGATGGGGTCGAAGGTTCCTGGGCGATGCTAGATGCGGTGACCAGTACGCAGGTTACCGTGTATGTCGATGAGGACCAGACCTTAGATAGTGAACGGTCACACACCACCGAAGATTATTTTTATGTGACGTTTTCTGGCAGTGGGAGTATGATATTACGTGATCAAACATTTTTGGAAAATCCCGTCACAGTCACTCTGCAAAATAGTTATACCAATCCGGTGGTGATCACCGCACCGTATTTTACCAATGATCTGCGCTCGCCAGCCTCAATTCGGGTGTATGATGTGTCCAGCGATCAATTCACCATGCAGATCGATGCCCCCACTGATAATTTTCCGGCGGTCAACACAAATTTTTCCGATGATGTGTATTATTTGGTCGTGGAGGCCGGCACTTGGCAAATTGGTGATTGGAAACTGGAGGCTCACGCGGAGACAGTTTCCACCGTCAATTCACTAGCCAATGGCTGGGCCGGTGAGGCCAAAACCTTTAATCACACCTTTACCAACCCACCGATCGTGTTGCATCAAGTGATGAGCCATAACGACAGTAGTTGGGTAACCAGTTGGGTGAGCCGGATGAATGATCGCACCAATCCACCGCGGGCCACGGGTATGTATCTGGGTTTGAATGCGGCTGAAGTGACTACTAGTAACGCTCATGCGGCTGAAACGGTTGGCTGGATCGCTTTAGCGAATGACGGAACCAGTGCAGTGAACGGTACGGAAGTGCGGACCTATCGAGTGGCCGAATTTGCCGGTGGTCATCAAAATGGATGTTATAATTACAGCCATGGTGGCACCTACACCGCACCCATGGCCTTTGTCAGTCAAATGAGTATGGATGGTACCGAGGGCAGTTGGGCAACCGTGTGTAATCTCACCGGCACAACGGTGGGGTTGCATTATGATGAAGATGACTACCGTGATGCGGAACGATCACATACCGACGAAGCTGCTGGCATTATCGTATTTGATGGGAGCTTTAGTTATAGTGGAACCACCGATACGAATACTACCAGTGGTAGCTATGAATCACTGGTGATCGGTGATGGCACCACTTGGCGAAATTTTAACCTGCTGGATTGGGTAGAAGACGTGGCTTGTACCGATTGCGCTATTCAAATGCAAGTGCGCACAGCCGACACCGTAACGGATGTGGCTAGCGCTACCTATGTTGGGCCAGATGGTACCGCCAGTACGTATTTCAGTACCCAGCAGGGTGATTTATTGAATGTGGCGCATCTGACGGCCCCTTATATTCAGTATCAAGCCACATTTTCTGGAACGTTGGCCCGATCACCAATTTTATACGATACTAGTCTGTGGGCCTATGAAAATTAGAGCTGGTTTTTCTTTATTTGAAGTGACGGTCTATCTGGCCATTGTTTCCGTGGTGATGGTAGCGGTGTTAGGCATCGTGGCACAAACGGTGTTAAACCGCATCAAGGCAGAAGCTTTACAGAACGTGACGGTCAGTACACGCTTTGCCGTGGAGCGGATCAGTCAGGATGTGCGAGCCGCAGCAGACATTTCCGGTACCACCATCACGTTGGCAGATGGCACAACACGTTATTATTATGTAGCGGCTGACCAATTATATGTCTCGACGAACGGGAGTAGTGGTGTTGCTCTTACCCCCAGCAACTTGACAGTGACTGAATTTAGTTTTACGGATCGGACAACGGTTGGAACAGACACCAAAGACATCTCGATTACTCTGGCAGTTGAAAATACGGCAACAAATCCACGGCCGGAATATCAGGCAGATTTTAGCTTAACCACTACGGTCAGCGCTCGTTTATGAAAGCACCTGGCTATGCTGCTTTAATCAGTGTCGTCATGGTCATGCTTACCGTTACGGCCATTGGTTTGAGTTTAACCATCACCAGCGCGGATAGTTTATTGGTCACCCGACGGTTTGATGAAGGGCTCCAGACCCTGTATTTAGCTGATGCCTGTGCCCATGATACGTTGCGACAATTGCGCGATCAAGGACTGGGGTACGTTGGTAGTCATACGATTACGGTGACTGAGGATGAATGTACGGTGGTGGTGACCAATACCAGTGGGTCGATCGTTGAGGTTGACATTACTGCTGAACATGACGACTATCAGCGGTTAGTTGAACAAACCGTAGATACAGCGACAATGGATATTTTACTCTGGCAAGAAGTGAGCGAGTAGGCTACAATACGTCATATGCGCGTGACTGGAATTAATTTATCCGATAGTTCTGTCGAAATTGTTGAACTCACCATTAGCTGGTTTGAACGTGGTCATTTTTCCAAACAAGTCAGAGCCGATTTGGCTGAAGGTTTAATTGTCAATGGTATTATTCATGATGTGGTTAAGCTGGCGCAAACCGTGCAAACAGCCACCACGGTAACTGGCAATATCATGCTGTCTTTACCCGAGAGCCAGGTTTATTCGCGCTGGTTACGCTTTCCGGCCGAAACCAAACCGACCGATATTCGCCACACTATTCAAGCGCACTGTTCTGAATATATTCCGTTCGAATATAGTGATGTGGCGCTCGACTATGTTTTTGCTCCATTGACTGGTGCACAGCGTGACGTCTTGTTGTTAGCTGTCCCTCATACCATTCTTGCGGCCTATCATGAATTGGCCAAAGCTTTGCACTGTACCTTAAAACGATTAGAATTAGAATCATTAAGTTCCGCTCGAGCCGCCTTAGCGCAATTGCCCAGTACCGGCGCCACGTTATTGCTCGATGTGGGTGCTCGGACCTCGATTGCCAGTTGGTTTACGAAAGATGGTTTGCATTTTACCTTTAATGTGCCATTGGCTGGCGCGCACTTTACCGAGCAGATTCAGCACAGTTTAAAGTTAACCGACAGTGCAGCGGAACGTTTGAAACAACGCTCCGGTTTTACTGGTAAGACCAAAGATAGCTTGGCGCAGGCCTGGCAACCGATTGTCCAGGCGGTCAATGATGGTATGCATTATCTCGAAACAGAATCAAATACTCACACGACCAGTGTGGTGCTGATTGGCGGTTCAGCTCAACTGCCTGGAGTAGTGGATTGGTTGCATGAACAATGGCAACTGCTGGTAGTCTTACCACAGGCGTTGCCCTGGCAAACAAAGTATGGTATGGTTGAAAAGTTGATGCTTAATGCCGCGGGCCTGGTACTCGGTGAGCTCAAACAGTATCGGCATTGGCCATCGGTCAACTTTAATAACACTATTTAAGAAATACCAAATATGAAAATTGCCAATCGGAAACGTGGCTTCACCTTAATCGAGCTTTTAATTGTCATTGCGGTCATTTCCATTTTGGGTGCCGTCGCTTTTGTGGCTATCGATCCAGCCACGCGTATTAATGAAGCCCAGGATTCCGAACGCTGGAGTGCGGTCAATGCCCTAATGGATGCCTTTTTAGATTCGACTGTCGATAACGATGGTACGTATCCCGCGGGTGTAGCGGCTAATGGCGTAGTGCATATGATCAGTTCAACTGCGGCTGTTTGTACAACCTGTGGAGCTACTGTCTGTACCGATTTTGATGACTTAGCCACCGATGGATACATTGCTGATCTGCCGGTTGATCCAGATGGTTCCACTGAAGGAACAGGATATACCTTAAGCGTCGCTACAAATGGTATTGTGACGGTGGCTTCCTGCGGTGCCGAAACCGATACCGTTGAAGTTGCGAGATAACAGTTGATAAAGTGCCGATGGTGGGAATCGAACCCACATGAGGTTGCCCTCACAGGTTTTTGAGACCTGCGTGTCTACCAATTCCACCACATCGGCGTAATCTGACGAGTAGTATTACTATTTTGAATCTCCGTGTCAATACGCTATACTATCGGGCATGGCTCGAGTGATTGCATTTGCAAATCAAAAAGGCGGTGTCGGCAAAACTACCACAGCGGTGAGCGTGGCTAGTTTTATGGCGCTGGCCAATAAAAAGGTACTGTTAATTGATGCCGACCCACAAGCCAACGCCACCAGTAATCTGGGGGTGAATCCAAAACAGCTGGAACGGGGTGTGTATGATGTCCTGATTGGCCAACTACCGTTACGGGAAGTGTTATTTCAATCACCGGTTGAGGGCTTGCATATTGCTCCAGCCACCACTGCCCTGGCTGGTGCCACGGTTGAACTGGTACCACTGGAGCGTCGAGAATTCCGCTTGCATGAAGCCGTCCAATCGGTGCTGTATTACTATGATTTCGTCATCATCGATTGCCCGCCGTCCCTAGATTTACTGACGATTAACGCCTTAGTAGGAGCGACGGAAGTCATCATCCCGGTGCAATGCGAGTATTTCGCTTTGGAAGGTTTGGGTCAATTACTGCAAACCATCCAGTTAGTGCAACAGAATTTACAACCCAATTTAATGATTGCCGGTGCCGTGGTCACCATGTACGATAAACGCAATTCCTTATCAAAAGAAGTGATGAGCGAACTGAACAAACATTTCTCTGATCGTTTATTTACATCAATTATTCCGCGCAATGTCACTTTGGCCGAGGCACCATCGTTTGGCCAGCCTATTTCGGCGTATGATCGTAAATCCAAAGGCGGGAAAGCCTATCAACAGTTGGCGGAAGAAATTATGCTATACTCCTAAGATATGGCATTAGGTCGTGGTTTGAGTTCACTAATTCCTCCGAAACAATCCTCGGATGCGGTTCGGTATCCGGATGCAGCGCAGTCTCCGGTGCGGTTCATTTCCGTTGCCCAGATTGCGCCGAACCCACATCAACCCCGGCAGCATTTTGCGCACGCCGAATTGGAGAATTTGATTCAGTCCATAAAACAGCATGGTATTTTACAGCCTTTATTGGTTTCACCAGTAGCGGTCGGGCAGTACGAGCTGATTGCCGGTGAACGTCGTTTGCGGGCAGCCAAGTTAGCTGGTTTGGAGCAAGTACCGGTGCTGGTACGTGATGTAGCCGATTTAGAGAAGGTTGAATTGGCCTTGATTGAGAATATCCAACGGTCTGACTTAAATCCGGTGGAAAAAGCCGAAGGGTATCGTAAATTGTTGCAAGAGTTTGGCTTAAACCATGAAGAAGCGTCCAAAAAATTAGGTATTCCCCGGTCTAGTTTCTCCAACACCTTGCGGGTTTTGGAATTACCCGGTGAACTGCAGAAAGCGTTAGCGGATGGAAAAATAACTGAAGGGCATGCCAAAGTATTACTTGGCCTAGCTACCGTGGCTGAACAAAAAAAATATTTTCAACTGATTCAAACTGATCAATTATCCGTCCAGCGCTTAAGCCAAGCGGTCTCTGGAAAAACAAAACAGCGGCACGCTCCAGTTCGTAACGCCCAAACATCGGCTTATGAAGAAGATTTGTCATTGACATTGGGTACGAAGGTGAGGATTGGGCCAAAGCAAATCGTCATCCAATACTATTCGGCGGAAGAATTGGCCGAATTGGTGAAACGTATCGGTCGATAATTATTTTTTGTTCAATTTGTGCAAAATATGGCGCTTGGCCGAATGCGTTTTGGCGATATCCACCCAATCTGGATTCGGCAGTTTGCGATTTTTATCAATCAAAATCTCAATCACATCACCAGATTTCAAGGTGGTATCTAACGGTACCATTTGATCGTTCACTTTAGCACCGCTGCATTTATGGCCGATATCGGTATGAATATGGTAGGCAAAGTCAATTGGTGTGGCGTCTTCCGGAAGATCAATGACATCGCCGCGGGGAGTAAAGACAAAAATGCGTGCTTGAAAAAGATCAATCTTGAGTGATTCCAGATACTGTTCTTCATCCTTAATCTCTTTTTGGAGTTTGGCCAACTGTTGAACCCAACCTAATTTTTCTTTCGGAACGTGTAATTTATCCAATTCTTTGTAATGCCAATGCGCGGCAATACCATACTCGGCTTCTTCATGCATATCCGGCGTACGAATTTGAATTTCGGCAATCTCACCAGCAGGGGTAAACACGGTTGTGTGCAGAGATTGATACCCATTCGGTTTGGGTTGCGCAATGTAGTCTTTAATGCGACCTTTTAACGGGGGGCAAATCTTATGAATAATTCCCAGCGTTTCATAACAGCGTGAGACATCAGGCACCACTACGCGGAGCGCGACCAAGTCGTAAATTTTTGTCAGATCACGATTGTGGTGTATCACTTTTTTATACAAGGAGTACAAATGTTTGGCTCGACCATGCACCGAGATATATGGGACATGGTGTTCATCCAGAGCTTTCTCGACGACTTCACGTAATTTCGTCACGACTTTTTCACGCTGGCGACGTTCCACTTCAATTTTTTTCATTAGCCAGCTGTATTCTTCGGGATACACATAGGGGAAAGCCAAATCTTCCAATTGTCCTTTGACGTCACCCATCCCTAAACGGTTTGCAATCGGAGCGTAAATTTCCAATGATTCTAGGGCCACGCGACGTTGTTTGTCGGGCGGTAGGGCGGATAACGTTTCTAAATTATGCATGCGATCAGCAAATTTAATCACAATCACGCGGATATCCTGGGCCATGGCCACAAACATGCGCCGGAGATTTTCGACGTAGCGTTGAATACCGCGATATTTTAACTTTCCCAACTTCGTCACTCCTTCCACTAACGATTCTACTTCAGAACCAAATTCTTTTTTGACGTCTTTCAGGGTGTATTCAGTATCTTCCGGTACATCATGCAACAAGCCGGCGGCAATGGTTTTATCATCCATGCGGAAAGCAGCCAAACGATAGGCCGTGGCTTTGGGGTGTTCGAAATAGGGATCGCCAGATTTACGGAGTTGGCCAGCGTGGGCATGCTCGGCAAAATCGTAGGCCCGCTCGAGTAACTCGAAATCAGCATCAGGTACTTGTTCGCGAATAAATTCCATCAACTCTTCGCGTTTCATCCGCTACAGCATATTACCTTTTTCGTTTTTGATCAATGGCCTCCACCGCTTGTTCTGGAGTGATACTGTCTGGAGACAGTTCTTTTGGAAGAGTAGCATTCACTTTGCCGCATTTAATATACGGTCCGTATTTACCACTGCAGATTTGCATGACCACTTTTAGGTCTGGGTGTGCACCTAACTCTTTTAGGACAGTAGTACGGCGACCGCGTAACTTTGGAGTATCGAGCATGGTGATAGCGCGTTCGAGGGTGAGCGTCAGTAAATTATCTTCTGGACTTAAACTGCGGGTTTCTACTCCAGCTTTGATGTATGGTCCAAAACGTCCGTTATCCGCCACAATCTTTTCGCCAGTTTTTGGATAATCCCCTAAATTTTTTGGAAACGACAGTAATTGTAGAGCCATCTCTAAAGTCACATCCTCCAGTTTCATATCCTTGAGCAGCCCTTTCATTTTCGGTTTAGTTTTTTTTAATTTCTTTTTTCCGGATTCTGCGTTTTTCATTTTCTTTTCTGAGTTCTCAGTGATTCCGGTCTTTTCACCCAGTTGGACATAGGGTCCAAACCGGCCATCTAACACGTAGACTGGTTCACCCGACACTGGATCTGTCCCCAGCGCAGTTGGTCCAGCCGCACGTTTTTCAATAAAAGTCAGAGCTTGCTCAACCGTCAATTCATCTGGTGCAATGGTATCTGGAATGCTGGCAGTATTTTCACCGTCGGATAACACTTCTTCCACAAACGGACCGAACCGACCCACCCGCACATTGATAGCGTGGCCATGGGTATCGGTGCCGAGGGGGATGGTGCAGGTTTTGCGCGGATCAATCTCTACCTGCAACATGTCATGTAAACCGGTTTGGTCATTTTTTCCAAAATAAAATTGGCGCAAATAGGGGAGTGATTCAGCCTGCCCAGCGGCAATTTTGTCGAGATCTTCTTCCATGGCTGCCGTATAATCCGTATTCACCAGATTGGGGAAATTGTTTCCTAACAAAGCCACCACCGCAAACGCCACAAATCTGGGCACTAAGGCGTTGCCTTGTTTGTAGACATAGCCGCGGTTCTGAATCGTATCCATGATGGTGGCATAGGTACTGGGGCGACCAATCCCATCACTCTCCAGTTCTTTGATCAAGGAAGCTTCTGTGAAGCGGGCTGGCGCTTTAGTGTGATGTTCATCTGGTGTGGCCGATTGACTGGTCACGGTTTGTTTGACGGTGAGGTTAGGCAACACCGCCTCATCTTTACCGTTCGACTCGTCATTGCTTTCCGCATACACTTTCATGAAACCGGCAAATTGTACTGTCCGACCGGAAGCTTGAGCCACTACATCGTCATACTGCAACTGAATCGAGGTTTGTAAAACTTTGGCGTCAGCCATTTGTGAAGCCACGGTGCGTTTCCAAATCAGATCATATAATTTAGCTTCATCGGCGGGGAGGTGGCCAATTTCATCCACGGTACGCATTTGCGTGCCGGCGGGACGAATGGCCTCATGGGCTTCTTGGGCTAATTTATTCTTACCCTTAAATTGGCGGGGTTGGGCTGCCGCAAACTGTTCGCCAT
>CAYZUI010000200.1:0-2907 GCA_964481945.1 uncultured Gammaproteobacteria bacterium | reverse complement strand
GTTTTCGACGTTGTTCATCTGAACCGCCGGATTGTTGGGGCAATGCATTGATCGGCCCGGCATCGCGATTTGATTGTTGCTGTGAACCAAATTTCACCTGCGGTGCCGTTCCCTGCTTTAAGGCACTTAATGATACCCACCCATCATCCACTTTATCTTTTGTTATGGGTTGTTGGGGCAATTCCCCGCCTGCAACGCCTGGCGTAGCCTGGCGAGCAGGATGGATTGCCCCTACGGGTAGAATCTGTTCAACAACCGGTTCAGGTTCAGACATCTCCTCTTGAGGCGCAACCTGCTGCGTCTCTACAAATTCTTCCGGCTCTGCGTCTTTTTCTGCGCCTTCTGCATTCTCTTCAGCGTTTTCTGCGATTTCAACTGGTTGGTGGTGGACAAAACTGATGCGGGGACGTGGGCCGATGGCTGGCTGCGGCTCTGATTCTAACTGTACCGCTGCTGGAGCCAAGGTTTCTGGCCTATCTCCCGGAATAAAGCCGGCGGCACTCACATAGGCGGATGGCTGTTCAGATTCTTCAGCCAATTTTACTCCGTCCGTTTCGGAAACGGTCGACGCATTGGGAGTGGCCTTAGCTACTTCCGCTGCTTTGGGTTCGGCTCCTACTGGATCCGGCCAATCCATATCGTCACCGGCATCTTCATTCGTTGTGGCTTGATCAGTTGGTGTAGTAGTAGTTGGTTGATCTGGCCGATTAATTTCTACGCCGCTCCACCGAATAATGCGATCTTCCACCAAACTTTGTGGCCGAGCGTAGCGCTCCCGGGATACTTTCACCACTTTCTCCTTGGTATTAGTGGCTCCCGTGGCTGGTGCTAAACCAATGGCGGAAAATGGTTCGGTAGCGACACCATCCACCATCAATCGAATACAGAAGGTGTACTTTTTTAGATTCACAATATCTGTTGGCAAAAATTGTGGAGCAAATTCCAGTTCAAGTTCGGCGGCATCGGTAGCACCTACCCGAAACACAATCATCGTGCCGACGTTACCAAATACAGCAGCCTTCACCACATCACCCAGCTGTTCAAAGTATTGGTGAGCCATCACCAAGCATAACCGATATTTACGGGCTTCAGACAAAATACCGGCAAAACTATCGGTGGCAAAGTTTTGAAACTCATCAACATAGAGGAAAAAATCTTTGCGGCTTTCTTCGGGCACATCTACTCGGCTCATCGCCGCAATCTGCAACTTGGTAATCATCATAGCACCTAACAAGGCGGAGTTTTCTTCACCAATCCGTCCCTTCGCCAAGTTCATAATCAAGATTTTTTGATTATCCATGATTTCCCGCATTTCGATGGTACTCTTTGATTGACCAACAATGTTACGAATAATGGCGGAGGCTAAGAACTGTCCTACCTTATTCTGAATAGGAGCAATGGCTTCAGTACGGAACTTTTCCGAATAGTTCGCGTACTCATCCGCCCAAAAGGTTTTCACCACCGGATCCATCACTTTAGCGACTACCTTTTTTCGATAGGCTTTATCCACCAGCATCCGCATCAAACCAAGTAATGTGCTGCCCGGATAATCCAACAGGGCGAGAATCGTATTCGTCATTATGTATTCCATTCGCGGCCCCCAGGAATCGGCCCAGATTTTTTTGAACACACCCACCAACCCATAGGCCACCAAGTGTTTATAATCTGGACCAACGCTTTCTAAAATGTTGAAAGCAATGGGAAACTGTGTATCCGATGGATTAAAATAAATGACGTCATTGACGCGACTGCTTGGTACATAATCAAGAATCTTTTCAGCTAAATCACCATGTGGATCTACCAACGCTATACCTTCTCCAGCTCTGATATCGGCAATGATCATGTTTTCCAAGAGAGTGGATTTCCCCATACCGGTCTTACCCACCACATACATATGCCGACGACGATCATCGCGCTTTACGCCAAACTTACGCCGTTGGTTTCGGAAGTTAGTTTCAGCAAATACGGTGATATCTTTCGCCATAACGATTAGACAAAGGGTAAGTTAGCTGGGGCCTCCGGCTCGGACGGAGTTTGCTCTGGTTGTATCCCCCCCGTCGGTTGTGGTGATACTGGTTCGGATATCGTTGGTCCGGCTGATCGAGCGGTTTCGACATTACCACTGGCTAGCGTGACTGGTGGACCTACGGTAGCTTCTGTATCATCAAACCGTAATAAGGTAGGCGGCTCGACCCCACGAGTTTGCGCTTTGGCCACAAACGGAGCGCGCACTTCGATTTGTGGGAAGTGAAAAATACTGGCCAGTTCTTCGGTAGATAAAATAAATCCCTCGTGTTCGCCCCGTTCCATATCGCGCGAGCGATAGGCCCAAAACATCCGGCGGGCCCGCATAATCAACCGGCGCCGCGAAAAGAAAAACCGCCAAGGCAAGACTTTCCAATCGGTGCGCGTCAGCTCGCCTTCTTCAAAAGCATTAATAAAGCGATACAGTTTCAACGCGCCAATCATACCCCGACGGACCTTCTTATCATCAAAAATCTTTGGCGAAGCGAAATACATAAAACGAATCTTGGTATGAAACGGCCAGCGTGACGCCTTCTTATCTACCTCCTCCACTAGCTCTCGCTCAGGAGTGGTCAGGCGTTGACGTTCCACCAACCGTTCCGGACCCTCATGACTAATCGTCACAGTTTCACCACCAAACAAAGCCTTATCCAGTCCGGCCAACAGTAACGTAATACCATCTTTAATGCGATCCACGATATCCGGTCCAATGTGACCGGCGCCGGTCGGCTCGACGACGGTATCAATGGTATGTTGGGCAATTTTCTTGAGGTGAACCAGGTCGCTTGGTTGGACCATAATCTGATACCACAGTTTTTCCCCGGGTTGCAGACGACTCATGAATTCTAAGATATTGGCAAACGGATCAACCGCCTTTTGCGC
>CAYZUI010000199.1:0-2262 GCA_964481945.1 uncultured Gammaproteobacteria bacterium | reverse complement strand
CCAATTTACTTTTGAATATTTTTCCAAGCCTATGACTTATCGTACACTCTGTCTCCTCACCCTCGTACCCTTCAGCCTGATCGGGGCGAGTTGCAATAAAACGTCGGACGGTGGAGTGTATCGATCGTTGGATTCCGGTGAATCTTGGGAGGCCGTAACCTTTATCAGCAGCGATGGCAAACGGGCCGAGCGGATCAACGAGGTCGATGTGTTCGCGATGTCTTTTCATCCGGAGGATCCCAATATCATTTATTTAGGAACGAAAGAGAATGGATTGTATCTCACCCTGACGGGCGGGGAGAGTTGGTATCAGTCGGATGTCGATAGTGGGGCAGTTCGAGCTGTGGCCATTGATCCGGTTGACCCCAATAATGTGTACCTGGCCAAAGATAAAACGGTGATGAAGTCGACCGATCAAGGTCTCACCTGGGAAACGGTTTATGCGGATGTGCAAGGTGGCACGATCAAAGCTCTGGCCGTGGACAGCTTTGAGCATAGTCGAGTGTATGCGGCTACTTCCGTGGGTACAGTATTAAAGAGTGTCGATTATGGTGTGAATTGGGATTTGATTATGCAAATCGGGGATGGCATCGAGCAGTTGTTGATTGCCCCACACGATACCCGCATTATCTACGTCTTGACTGATGATCAGGTCATCTACCAATCTAGCAGCGGTGGGGAATTGCTTGATAGCCCAGCGGAAGACATCAATGCGGGTTGGACGGAATTAATTACCAAGGAAGTGCAAGATCAGTTCGATAATTCCCAGCAAGTATTCCAGATCAGTTTAGATCAAAACGATCCCACGATTTTATATACAGTCACGCGGCGTGGTCTGATGCAAGGAAAAAATAACGGTCATGACTGGAGTGATATCATTACTCTGGTGGGAGTGGACGACAAAAAAAATGATTCTATTCGCAATGTCTCTACGGTACCAGGAAAACCCAATGAGCTCTATTTCACGCTCGGTCATGTTGTTCATAAATCGGTTGATGCCGGTGTCACCTGGAAAGTAATAGAAAATTTTCCATCGTCACGGATTATTTATCACTATTTGATTGATCCACAAACACCCAATGTCATGTATGCCGGAATGTATCAGGAAGAAAAACAAAGTGGCTTGATTAAACAAAAAAAATAAGTATGTCAGAAAAATTTGCATCGATTGTACAACATCTCCAAAAAGAATTGGCCAGTATTCAGGTTGGTCGAGTAACACCGGCCGCTGTCGAAGGGGTGAGCGTGGAAGCTTACGGCACCAAAACACCGTTGGAACAGTTAGCCAGCATCACCAGCCAGGGTGCGCAAGCCCTGATTATCCAGCCCTGGGATCACAGTATCACCAAAGAGGTGGAACGGGCGTTACGCACCTGTGGGCGGGATTTTAATCCGGTGGTCGACGGCTCTACTATTCGTTTACCCTTTCCACCATTGACCGAGGAAAAACGTCACGAGTTAGCCAAAGTGGTGGCACATAAAGCCGAGGAAGCGAAAGTACACATTCGCCAGGTGCGCGAAGAATTAATGCATGATGTCAAAACCAAGAAGGCCGATAAATTGATTTCGGAAGATCAGGCCTTTGCTGATCAAAAGGAAATTCAAAAACAAGTTGATCATTTTAATCAGACCATTACTCAATTAGCTGAAACCAAGTCAGCTGATATCATGAAAATATGATTTGGCTATCCGTGGTCAGCTTTGTCGTGATCTTGGGTATTTTGGTATTAGTCCATGAACTGGGACATTTTCTGGTCGCCAGACTGTTTCGCGTAGGCGTAGAAGAGTTTGGCTTTGGTTTCCCACCGCGGTTATTTGGTAAAAGGATTGGTAAAACAATCTATTCGCTTAACGCCATTCCGCTGGGTGGCTTTGTAAAAATTAAAGGCATTATTGAGCAGGATGGTACGAACCCGCCACCCCGCAAACCGGATGATTTTATGGCGCAATCGCTGCTGAAGCGTTTCGCCATCTTAATTGCCGGTATCGTCATGAATTATCTTCTCACGATTGTGTTGTTAGCCATCGGTTATAGCGTTGGCCTGCCATCATCCTTAGATACCATTCCAGCCCAAGCCACCGTGCAAAATAGAGCGGTGGTGGTGGCGAGTATTGCAGCGGATGTACCAGCAGCCGAGGCTGGTTTGCAAGTAGGGGATAGTATTCGGCAGGTGAATGGTCAACCGGTAGTATCAGTGGCCGATGTCAAAACGCAACTCCAGCAAATCACTAGCGGTGCAACGGTAGCGTTGCAGGTGGAAC
>CAYZUI010000198.1:0-3706 GCA_964481945.1 uncultured Gammaproteobacteria bacterium | reverse complement strand
AATGGAAAATCTCTCTGCACCGGCGCAATCATTGAATTAGTGCGCATTGCCGATTATATGGTCAATGGCGCTGATGGGGCCGGCGGTAATCCTGGATCGTGCCCCACCTGTAAGATCGGTGTCTCCTCGGGGGTGCGTACACATGAGAAACAGCGTGAACTACGGGATTGTTACGAACGCGCCGTGGAATCTGGTGTGACGGATGGTAGTAAATGTCCGTCTGGTTGTGAGGGCTGTAATTTGGCTGCAGAAATGTGTTGTAGCGAACATGAACATGCTAAAGCGGTTGATGTTTGGCTGGAAGGAGTCCCAGATGGATTGGGGGCAGCCAGCACCAGTCAAGGCTTCTTGAAAGGGAAATACAATAACGGTGGTGGTGATGCTGCCTTAGCAGCCAATCAGCAACTGCTCGAGAAAGCCATGGAAAGCAGTGCACCGAACAGCAAATTTAAAGGTATTCCCAGTGAGTGGTGGCACTTTAATTATACCGGAGAATGTGCATTTGGCAGTGCATTTGGTTGTATTGTTGGAGCCGAAAGTCATTATTGCAAAAAAAACGGCGAATCTATCTATACAATAGAGACGTGTGATATGACTAAACCACTGCCAAGTTTTGACGGTACCGCGAATTGTAATGATGCAGCCAGTTATGGCATCACTGGAGAATATACCTTACTGTCGTTGGCATGCCCGGATGGTTCGGCAAATCATTTTGATCCGGCAACTAGACTGCAGAATGAATATTATTTTTCTGCTCCGCCTGTCTGTGACTAATCTATTCTAAATGTACCTGTTGTAAAGCAACATCCAGCCGAGCAGATAGCCTGGGATGTTTTTTTAAGTCGGGTAAAAGTGTTTGAGCGGCCTGTTGGGCCATCATAATCAATTGATGATCGGACAATTTTGCAATTTTAAGATTATCTAAAAAACCAGATTGGGTGCGGCCATAAACATCTCCCGGACCGCGCCGCTCTAAATCATACTCGGCTAAGGTAAACCCACTGCTGGTTTTGGCAAAGAATTGTAATCGGTTGGTGGCTGTCTCGGTACAGACATAACAATACGATACCTTATCCGATCGTCCCACCCGACCGCGTAATTGGTGCAGCTGGGCCAAACCAAAGGTCTCGGCATTTTCTACCACCATCACCGTGGCATTGGGGACATCTACGCCAACTTCAATCACGGTAGTGGTAATCAATAGGGCAGTGTGGCCAGATCGAAAATCAGCCATGATAGCGGTTTTCTCCTTGGCTTTAAGCTGGCCATGCAGCACGGCCATAGTGACATTCGGAAAATGGGTTTGCAAACGCTTGTATTCTCGTTCGACAGAGGTTTTTTCTGATTCTTCTTCATCTTCAATGCGTGGCGCTACCACATAGACTTGTTCACCCGCTTGGATGCGTTTGGCAATGTGGTCGTACATGGTTTGACGTTGACCCTCAACCATGACGGTCGTATGAATGGGTTGACGATTACTCGGTAATTCATCAATAATGCTTAACGCCAAATCACCGTAGGCGGTCAGAGCCAGTGTCCGAGGAATGGGAGTGGCCGTCATTGATAACAAATGTGGCGTAACCCCTAAACCAGATTTTTGTTTCAATAATTGCCGTTGCGCTACACCAAAGCGATGTTGTTCATCAATCACGGCGAGAGCTAGTTTTGGTAGTTGCAGGCTGTCAGTTAATAACGCCTGCGTACCGACAATGATTGGAGAAAATTGATCGATACGATGATGAGCAGTGACCAAACCAACAGATAGATTAAGTGGTTGTAATAAGTCAGTCAGTTTTTGATGGTGTTGTACCGCCAACACTTCGGTAGGCGCCATCAGCACGGCCTGATAACCCTGTAATGCCACTGTGTAGAGCGCCATGGCTGCTACCACTGTTTTGCCTGCTCCTACATCGCCTTCCAACAGCCGATTCATTGGTTGTGGTTTGGCCAGATCTTGGATAATCTCCCAGGCGGCTTGCTTTTGCCCGGTGGTCAGCGTAAAGGGTAATTGCTCGGTAAATTTTTTTAAACTCACTTCATCAATCGGTAGAGCGACCGCTTTTTCCTGGACCAAACTTTGGCGCAATTGCAAGGAGATGAGTTGTAGGAGTACTAGTTCATCAAATCCCAAACGATACTTCGCCTTGGTGAGTTGTACATCCGAATCGGGAAAATGGATCTGTTGCAGTGCAGTCGGGTAATCTAACAAATCATACTGTTCAATTATGGTATTTGGCAGCCAATCATCCTGTGGCAGGGCTAGGGCCTGACTAATAAAGTAACGCAACTGTTTTTGGGTGAGGCCATAGGTGGTGGGATAGTGCGGAACGATGCGGGCAGTGTGAACCGTATCGGCTTTGGCTTTCTCAAAGATTGGATTGACCAGTTGTTTACCATATTTGGTTTGTTTTATTTTTCCAGATAGCAGTATTACCGTACCAACTTTAAGTTGTTCAGCAATATAGTTTTGGTTAAACCAGACCACTTTGAGTTGGCCGGTGTCGTCCGTCACCATGGCCTCGACCAACGTAAAACGGCGGCGCTGCCAACTTTGCCGGCTCGCAATTTTTTTCAGGGTTACTTGCAGAGTAATGGCCATATCCAATGGTGCGTCTGCGATAGTGGCTAGTTGGGAAAAATCTTCGTACCGACTTGGATAATGATGCAGCAAACTCAATAGGTTCGTAATACCAATAGCGTGCAGTCGGCGGCGAGTCAAAACGCCGATGCCGCGCACTACGGTTAGATCAGGCTGCGTCTGTTTGGCTACTTTCATCAATGTCTTTTTTTGACGGTGTAGCGTGATGACCGCCCCGGCTTTTAAAACGTTTTTGCAGGGCATCTAATTTATTCAGTGCCGCCAGACCACGTTTTTGTTGTGCCAGATTGTCGAAAAAAATCACGAGCATTTCGATAGTGTAGGCCGGAATGAATTCATTGGCCACCGGAATATATTCAACAATGATCGCCAGCAGAATACGTGAGACATATTTTTTAATAAACCGTTTACGAAAGGTACTGGGTTGGTTGTACAATACAGCCGTGATAGTGATACTGCAAAAAATATTAATAATTGATCCGGTGAAACCGGGATCACCGTAAAATAGTTCGACATAGTCAAGGACGTCCTTTACAAGAGCCACTCCGAGCAAGAAGCGAAAATGTTCAAAATTCCCTGAACGGATTTGTTCGGCCAGTTGTCTGCGTTTGTTGCTGGCATACTTCGCCAAGGCGCGCTTAGACCGTGTACCCTTTTCTTTGTCCGGCTGTGGCTTGGTTGCACCGGGTTCGCCCTGGCGTTTTTCGGCGGCTAAGGCATTAGCAGTGTTCTGTTCCTGATTTTGGTCAACCGTTGATTTTTGTTCAGCGGCTGTTTTATCACCGGGCGCAGTTCCACCGCCTGGTGCAGCTTCACCAGTAGGTGCTTGGTTAGCCGCTTCCGGCTGAGCTGGGGTCGTCGGTGATTGCTTAGCTTCCGGTTGACCGGCACTGGGTTGGCCAGAATCTGGTTTACCAGTACCCGGTTGAGTGGATGGCGCTGTGCGTGGTTGCAAAAGCTGTTGGCTTTTACGACCGGTTTGAGTGTTTGGCATGCCACCCGGACCAAGTTCTTCTTCAGGAATCTGGTTAGGATAAGGCGACATAGGAGTCGATGGAGCTGGTTCAGTTTGACTCGGCGGGGTGGTTGCTGGAGTGGTCGCAGATG
>CAYZUI010000197.1:0-4166 GCA_964481945.1 uncultured Gammaproteobacteria bacterium | reverse complement strand
AAACGCCAACTGTTCGCTATGTTCGGGAGCCACCTTACCATTGGTACTGACGGCTTTGGTGAGATCACGTACAGTGGCAGTAATGGTTTGACTCGTATCGACAGTGGTGGCTTGCCCGGCAGTCATTATGTAACCAGCAATGGCGATGCCAGCAATCATTAGCAAGGTAATGAGTAGCCACACCCAGACTCGTTTATACCAACGTTTGGTTGGCGGTTTTGGAAGCGAACTCATAACTAAGCGATTTTAGCATCTTTTAAAAACTTTTGTAAGCCAGCATCAGTCAATGGATGCTGAAATAATTCCTGAAATACTGCAGAGGGGAGGGTAGCGACATCAGCGCCCAGCAAAGCGGCTTGGCGAATATGATCCGGATGACGCACCGAGGCCACCAACACTTTGGTAGCAAAATCATATTGCCGCATGACTTGTAGAATATCACCAACCACAGCCATGCCATTTTCACCAGCATCATCCAGCCGACCCACGAATGGCGAAATATAGCTGGCACCAGCTTTGGCCGCTAACAACGCCTGACTAACACTAAATACTAGAGTCACATTGGTGCGAATACCCGCCGCGGCTAATTTTGTTACCACTGGCAAGGCAGCCGCAATCATCGGTAGTTTGATGATCACATTCGGATGGATGCCAGCCAGTTGATGAGCTTCGGCCAGCATGGCGACAGGTTCTGTGGCCAAGACTTCAGCTGAAATAGGGCCATCCACGAGCTGGCAGATTTCTTTAATAACCTCTTCGCGTTTACGACCACTTTTGGCCACCAGTGATGGATTGGTGGTGACACCATCAATCAAACCGGTACTGGCGGCTTGCTTGATTTCATCGATGATGGCTGTGTCAAGAAATAGTTTCATAGGTAATACAGCATATATCACCAACCCACACACGTAAAGTGTGGGGTTAGTGTAAGGTGCGTGGGTTAAACAGACTTTTGAGCATAGTCTATCCACCGTTGTAAGCGACTCATTTCTTCTTGCACGATTGTGGAATTGTACTCACCAGCATGACGTTTTAAACCCGGCATGTCAATAGTGTGTTGCTTTTGGTCAATATGCAAGGATAGCTTAAGTGCAGCTGGTTTAGCGGTCAGATATAAGTGAAAGCGAGGATAATAGCCACCGCCGAGATGCCGTACCCAGCTTCCGGTAATAGGATGATAACCAGCCTGCCGTAGGCAGGTGGCGACATTTATTGGTTTTATTAATTTTACGGTTTTGTCCATAACGTGGGAGTAATGCACAATACTGTACCCTGTTGAACTGTAATCGTTGTTTGATTGTTTGTCACTTGGTTAGACAGGCCAGAATGGGTACTATCCAGAGTAAATGTACCGCTCCAGGTTGCCCCAGCAATTGTCACACAGGCAGACGGTGTCATGGGAACTAATGAAAATTCAGTCAGCAGAGATAAGGTAATAGATTGTTGTATTTTTTGAATGATTTGATAGGGTGAATACAATTGACGAATATGATTATTTTCAACCAACAACTGGATAGCCGATAACGTGTGATCAAGTCGATCGATACTCACAAAACCGAATAAGTCGATAACATAATTATTATAGTGTTCTTGAATATAAACCAGACCCTTTTGCAAATCAGTGGTCGTTTGGTCAGTAGACAAAATAAAGTTGGTGGGCTTATCCGTTATTGAGTCACCATCACCCAACGTTATGGTTGGCGCTATTTCCAGTTTTTGGCAAAATTGATAACCGCCATCTAAAGCGATAATCACATCGTACGTCTTAAGTAATTTACTGCAGTTAAAACTAGTACCATTCCCAACTAAAGCAATTGTCTGCATAGGACCACTATGCTACACTCGGCGTATATGTCAAGGCCGACGCAACGTTATCAGTTTTCACCGCAACAAGATGTGATTGAATTCACTGCACCGGATTTTGTTTTGGTAAAATATGGAAGAATCACCACCAACGAAGAAGATAATACCAAAGAAACACATTGGGTGTGTCAAGTGTTTGAAGAAATTAAACAACACGCCTCGGCCAGGCCACTGAAAGTATTGATGGATTTTCGAACGATTGATTCCGGCGAGTTTAATAGTCAGGAATCGAATAAAATATATCGAGAGATGTTACATGATGAAGCCATCAGTAAAGTGGCAATTTTTGGCATGCATCATGGTTGGGCTTTATTGATCGATTTATTACGGGCTTTTGTCCCACACAAGTTAAAAACTTTTGGCACCGAAGCAGAAGCCCGGGACTGGCTGTATGCTGCTGATTGATAAGCCGATCGGCCCGTCATCATTCAACGTGGTGGCGACAGTGAAGCAAGTGTTAGGCATAGAGCGGGTCGGTCATGCCGGCACATTGGATCCGCTGGCTACAGGTTTACTGATTGTGTTGGTCGGACGAGAAGAAACCAAACAACAGGATTATTTCATGAAATTAGATAAAGAGTATATCGTCACCATCGAACTTGGTAAACTGAGTACCACTGATGATCGCGAGGGCGAGATCACCAGCACCACATTACAAATGCCGAATCTCAAACAGTTTATCGGAGAAATTAAACAAACTCCGCCAGCGTATTCCGCTATTCACGTACAAGGGGAACGGGCTTATCGTCTCGCTAGACAAGGCAAACCCGTGACGATAGCACCCCGATCAGTCACCATCTACAGTATAGAATTACTAGATTATGAAAAGCCATTTATAACATTAAAAGTGAATTGTTCTCATGGGACATATATCCGCTCACTGGCTCGAGCCATGGGCGGCTATGTCATTGCGTTACGGCGCACGAGGATCGGTGATTATGACGTTTCTACCGCTATTTCACTCGACCAAATAGCGATAAGCCAAAACCAACCGTTGAAACGAGAATAATGGTGGGCCCGGCGGGCAGATCCAGCACAAAAGACAAGCTTAAACCCAGTACCGTCGAGATCAAACTGATGCTGATGGCTAATACCACCAACTGCTTGAATGATTTGGCCAGGTTTTTTGCGATGGCCGCTGGTAAGATGAGCAAACCAGTGACCAGAATAATCCCAACAATTTTGATGCTGACGGCGATGGTCAAAGCAGTGACAATAAAGAAGGCATAATCCAAGCGGGTACCATTGATGCCGCGAACGAAAGTAAAATCGGGCGAGAACGTCATCAACAGCAACTGTTTACTGGTGTAGAGCAAGAAGATCATGACGGCTAGGCTGATACCCACGGCCACGGCCACGTCCCACCAATTCAGCGTCAAAATATCGCCAAACAAAATGGAGAACAACTCTGATCGATAACTAGGCAACAAGCTGATCAGTACAACACCAAGCGATAACCCGGCTGAAAAAATCACTCCCACCACAGTATCTAAACTGATCACCGAACGATTTTTAATCGCTACGGTGATGATACCAATCAGTATACAAAAGACGATGGCAGAGAGCGTGGGGGAGAGGTGAAACAGCAAACCCAGAGCAATGCCGGCTAAAGCCGAGTGCGCGATGGTGTCGGAATAGAATGATAAATTGCGCAAAGTGATAAAGACACCTAAAAAAGCGGCGGCCATACCAATCACCACGCCGGCGACCATGGCTCGTTGCATGAACGGCAGAGTAAAGGCGTTTAGTAGAATATCAATCGTCATGGTGATGTTGATCAACTTTGGTGAGTGGGATACCGTACATTTTCTGGAAATTAGCCTGGGTAAAAATATCGCGCGGTCGGCCAGTACAGATGAGTTCTTTATTTAAACACAACACCACATCAGCGTATTGGGCGGTGATATCCACATCGTGTGACACCATGACAATCGTTACGCCAGACTGTTCGTTCAGTCGATGAAGATAATTGTATAATTCCGCTTGGCCACGTGGATCAATACCGCTGGAAAATTCATCCAGGAATAATACCTTTGGTTTAGTACTCAACACCCCAGCTAACAGGACCCGTTGTAATTGTCCGCCCGATAATTTTCCAATACGCTTAGTAAACAAATCGGTCACGGCAAACATATCATCGAATAGTGGCAGGAGGTTAGTTTGTAGATACATTTGCAAAAACTCTTTTACAGTGATGGGAAATGTCGGATCAACCGCTAAGCGTTGCGGTACATAACCCACTTCAGACAGGGTAAAATGACGCGTGATGCTGCCGCTGCTAGGCGGTAACAGACCCAACATAA
>CAYZUI010000196.1:0-5797 GCA_964481945.1 uncultured Gammaproteobacteria bacterium | reverse complement strand
ATATAGGAAGGGGGAATGGGGGTAGGTGTAAACAAAGCAATGTCAAAAAAAATAAAACGTGAAATTTATGCAATAGGCGGTTTAGCCATGCCACCGGAGGCGAATGCTTATGGTTTAGCGCGTTATAGCCGATCAGATAAGCCAGCCAGAGACACCTTTACCGCCATGGCCGAAAAAATTCTGGAAGGCCATGAATCCATGAAACGATTTTTTGAAGTGTTTTACTTTCAATACGGCCATGCCTCAATCGCCGATTTAGCTCATGTCAGCATGGCGATTGAGAATATTTCCATGATTGCCGCTATCGAGGTGGTCGATGAACAATTATGGGATGGTCAAGAACGATCTACTCGTTATCAACATTTTTCTAAAGATGCGGTCTATACTCCGGCCAAAGCGCCAGCGGCCTACAAAACAGGCATAGCCTATTTAATGTCAGAGTACAATAAACTGTTTCCAGATCTGTTGGCGGAAGTGCAAGCTCAAAATCCCTTACCAAAGGATTATCCTGAAAAAGCCTATCAGGGTGTCACCAGCGCTCGAGCCTTTGATATCGCACGCTACCTTTTACCCTTGGCCTCATTAACGAGTGTCGGACAAATTACTTCTGGACGGACTTTAGAAAAAATGATCTCGCGGTTATATTCTAGTGACTATGCTGAAGTACGAGCAATGGGTGATGATCTAAAAAAAGCCTGTAACTCACCAGCCTTTAATCCCTTTACCAAAGAAATTCAAACTGGTTTAAGATCAATCAAAGATACCAAAGTCAGACAACGTTTACAAAAGATTTTACAACCAAATCAACCGTTACCCACCTTGGTAAAGTATACTGCTCCTATCAAATATCATCTGGAAACGCAACGAGATTTAACTCAAGCAGCCAAAGAACTACTCAAGATTAAGACGATCGATTCGAGTCATGATGTCGAGGCGTTTCACAAGCAAGACCCACTGGTCGAAGCCGTCACCGCATTGTTTTATTCAGTGACGCACTATTCTTATAAACAAATTAAAGATGTTATTTCACATTGGAGTCAAAAGAAACTAACGAAAGTCTACGAATTAGGTACACGACGACGGGGGAGTCATGATGAGTTAGCTCGTACTCTCGATACCCACAGCGTAACCTTTGATGTCTTGATGGATGTGGGCTCGTATCGCGATATGCACCGTCATCGCCGCACGATCCAAGTGCCGCAGGATTATACCTATCTCCATGGGTACGATACGCATCCAGAAGCCGGCAGGTACGGTGGTCTGTATCCGTATCAATTGGCCATGGATACGATCACCCCAGTTCTGAAGAAGTTGGATAAAACCAATCACGAAGCAGCGGTGTATTTAATGCCAATGGGTTTCAAACGCCGATCGTTGTTTAAGATGGGTTGGAACGAAATTGATTATATTGGAAAACTGCGCCCCGGCCCGGGCCGGCATTTATCCTATTGGAACATCGCCTTGCGCATGGTCGAAGCAGCCAAAAAACTATCACCCGTGCGGGCCAAACATATTCCCACGAAACCGCTGTCGCAGGATAGCGTGTATGAGCGGTAATTGCTCAGGAGCTGGGATTTGAACCCAGGACCAACGCGTTAACAGCGCGCTGCTCTACCGCTGAGCTACTCCTGACTGTAGCGTTTTGGATTATAGAGTGAACAATATAAATAGTCAATAAAAGTATGCTATACTAACCCTATGTTTTGGAAAGTAAGCCCAGGTTTAGGAATATTAGTTGGTATCGTAGTGAGCCAAGCAGCGGCGGCTGACGTATTTTCCGAAGACTTGGTTGATAACGGTAAATTTGAAGAGGGTTTTACCTTTTGGAACGGTAGCAATGTCAACGATTCGAATTTAGATGATCAATATCCCATTGACGGCGATTTTGTTACCCTTGGCCAGTACAGCCAAACCCAAGCCATTAGCCAAACGATCGTCGTGCCGGATAATGCCGGTTTGATCACCTTAAGTTTTTGGTATCGTTTATACACCAGTGATACCACAGCCAACGATACGTTCACTATTACATTTACCAAAAACGATACGGGAGAAGTTTTAGTCTCCGACACGATTCCAGCCAGTGATGGTGCGGTGACAGACTGGGAAAAGTATACGCTAGATGCCGGTGCGGTCTCGGGAGAAACCGTTACCCTGACATTAGCTGTCAAAAATGATGCTGCCTTATTTACCTTTACCGATGTGGATACCATCCGCTTAAAAGCCCAGTCCTATGGGGAGTTACTAGGCACGGTGGTTGGCGCGTCCGGTACCAAATTAAGAAATGCCGACATTACGATTCGGACACCAAAAAATCAGAAAGTCTGGACGGGAAAAACGAATTCCCAGGGTAAATTCACCGCTCCGCTATTGCCTGGTAAAGCCGGAAAATATAAAGTCATTATCAAAAAGTCTGGTGAAACACTCACCGGTCGAGCGAAAATAACTTGGGCGGAACAAACTAAGAAAACGTTTATTTTTTCAAACCTATAAAATCACTCGTCTCTCTACTACTACTCGTTTTACCGATTGTGACTCAAGCCCAGTCATATGATTTTGATTTTGACCTCGGCTATGATGAGATCACTAATTACGTAGTCGATATTACCGTTCAACCGGACAGTACAATTCTAGTGCGTGAAACCATCACTTACGATTTTGGTTACCCCGGGCATGGGATCACACGCTACATTCCATATACCTACACGCGGTATGGTCTCCTCCAAGATAATCTAGACATCACGTTATTGGGGTTGTCGGTCAACGGTGCAGTTGTTCCCTACGAAACGAATACCGCCGATGGCATATTGGAATGGAAAATTGGTGATCCTAACCGGACGGTTGAAGACGCACAAACCTATGTCATTGAGTATGCCGCCGATTGGGGTTTGGAATATACCACTGACTACACGCAATTGTATTGGAATGCGATCGGTACAGAATGGGATGTCGTCATTCGTCAGGCGACCGTTGCTGTCCATCTGCCAGCGGGTAGCTTATTATCAGATTATGAGCCACTGTGTTACCAAGGCAGTTATGGGGCGACGACAGATTGTCTCTGGGAGTATACCGATGATGGTGTAGTCTTTCACGCGGCTGAATTATCTGCTTATGAAGGTATCACCATAGATATGGCATTGGATCCAGCTGCGGTTCCTCGTCCAGACACGTTACCCTATATGGCACATATCATCGTGAATAACTGGTCGCTGTTATTGATTCCCGGCATTATCCTGGTGTGGTTAGTCCTCTGGTGGCTGACACGTCCAACCAAACCAAATAAGCCGTTGATTCCGATCTATGAAATTCCGGAAGGAGTCACCGCACCATCATTAGCGGAACTGTTGGTGACTGGTAAAGTGACTGGACGGGGTGTATCGGCCGAGTTGATTGAACTCGCTCGAGCAGGCCATCTTCAGTTTATCTACGATGAGAAATCCAACAGCGTCAAAACCCTCAAGCGTAAAGATGCGTTTGTCAATAATGTTACCGTAGTGGTGTTTGGCAACAGCCAAGATGAAGTCAGCTTAGATAGCTTAAAAACCACTGGTTATACTTTACTTCCGTCTCTCACTAAACAGCACACGGATACCACTAAACAGAAAAACTGGTTAGATTCAGTGAAGCAACGTTATCATGTTATTTTTCAAATCGCGGCTGGTGTGGGGTTGGTTGGCGGTGGTTTAACGATCACCTATGGCAACACCGCATCCGCGCGCCACGCCATTGTGACGGGAGTGGTGGGAATCCTATTTAGTGTAGCGTTTGTGCTGATGCGCCAAGCCAATTATCATCCCTGGAATCAGTTGGGTGCCAATACTAAGCAATTACTTGAAGGCTTTAAGTGGTTTCTTCGGGTGACAGAACAAGAGCGCGTTAAGTTTACTCAAGCTCCCAAACTCACGCCGAAATTGTTTGAAGAATATCTGCCCTACGCCGTAGCGTTTGGTGTGGAAAAAGATTGGGTGAAACAGTTCGAACATATCTTAGTTGAACCACCCAGTTGGCTGGTGGGCGCGCCGCGTGGGTATACTGGTTTATATGCCGCCACCTTAGCGTTAGGTCATACGCAAACAGCTTTTCGAGCACCAAGCAATACCAGTCGATCCGGCGGTTTTGGTGGTGGCTTTTCCGGTGGTGGTCATGGTGGCGGCGGAGGTGGCCGATGGTAGTTGCTTCGGAACGATTGCGTACGACTGAAGTGTTAACAGCACCTCGTATTCTTCGTTTAGATGAAGCTGGCTTTGCGCATCAGCGTAATCGGCTGGCCGAGTTATATTATCGCGGCTGGGCAGATATGGGCTTGTGTCCATCACGTGAAGAGGCGGCTCGGCGCATTGATCATTGTCTGCCAGAACATACCATTGTGGTGTGGGACGATGAGCGTCAGGAAATATTTGGTGTACTCAATACGGCACCGGCTCGAGTGGCTAATCTGTTGGAATTGGGTGAACGTTTTCCGACGTATCGTTCGGTTGAGGCGGCCGGTGGTGAGCGAGGGGTACCGTTGCAGGCCAACTGTCGAGTTTGTTATTCTGTGGTGGTACCACACGGACTACGTCTGCAACAACCCCAGCCAGGTATGACCTCATCAGCCGTGGCGGAATTTTTGTTGAAAGCGGCAGCGGTTCCAGGGCAACGCACTATTGCCTATAGTCGGTTTGGTCGTGTGCCGGCAGGTCGGTCTCTATCTGATCATTATAAAACTAGTCAGGGTAATGTGGTCGATTCAGGTGCAGTTGGATTGCATGAGCGGTTTGGCGGATTAACCGTTGCGCTGATTGAAGGTAGTAGGCCAGAGGATGTAGCAGGTGGAGGCGGGAATGTGTTGGTAGCGTATCCGATGTCTCCTGAAGAAGAAATACGCTTTGCGGAAATTCGGCAGAGACGACGGCAAGGTTCGGTGGGAATGGAACAACATGGTGCCATCACGTTGTTGGAAGACAGTAAAGATTTACGCCTCTTCGAGACTCTGCTATGATATTTTCATGAAAAAATACCACATCGGACTCATTATTGTTTTAGTTATTTTCGTCGGTGTCGTAGTTTACTTTAATTATTCAAAGAAGACAGTAGTAACATCACAGGTGGATCTGGATAGACCATTGGTGGTTGGGGTGGTTTCATGGCCGGGATACGCCGGTGGCATTGTGGCCAATCGAGGCTTTGCGGAAAACGCCGAAAGTATCTTCACCAAGAAATACGGCTTGCCAGTGCGTTTTGTGCTGATTGAAGATATTGATGCGCGCGGCAAAGCCTTTGCCAAAGGTGGTCCGGATGGCGTAGATGTGGTGTGGACAACGGTTGATTTTTGGGCAAATGAGCTACCAAATTTTGTTCAAGGCGGGATTGAAGCAGTCGCTTTTTTACAAGTTGATTGGAGCCAGGGTGGAGATGCCATTGTCGTTGATCAATCCATCACCGCACTGGAAGATTTAAAAGATAAAAAGATCGCTTTGGTTCAATTCACACCGAGTCACTGGCTGCTGGAATATGCCATTCGTCAATCTGGGCTCACCGCTACTGAACAGCAACAGCTGCGAGATAATCTGGTGTTTACTCAAGATGTTCCCACAGCGCGGGCTGCATTTGTGGCTGGGCAAGTTGATGCGACGGTTGTGTGGGAACCAGATGTTCAACAAGCCCTCAAACGTGATAATAGTTCCATCTTGGTCAGCACGGAGGATTATCCGAATATCATTGCCGACATGATGGTGGCAAAAAAGGATTTTATGCAAAGCCATCCAAAAACTATTGATGCCTTCATTCGTGGTTGGTTCGATGGTGTGGCCGAAGCCAA
>CAYZUI010000195.1:0-7409 GCA_964481945.1 uncultured Gammaproteobacteria bacterium | reverse complement strand
GGGCAATTCATGAATTGCCCCTACAGGGTTAATGATAATTGTCCGAATTTTGGGTTTACAGGGGTTTACGTAATCGGCAAGCGCACCGTAAACGTTGTCCCCTTCCCTAATTGGGAAGAGAAATCGATTGACCCGCCATGTTTCACGATAATGTTTCGCACAATATATAAACCGAGACCAGATCCGGAGGGATCTTTTGAAACAGCTTCGCGACCGCGAAAGAACTTGGTAAATAATTTATCTTTCGTTTCTTCAGACATGCCGATACCTTGATCGGTAATGGTCACTACGACCTCATCGTTATCAATAGTATACGCCACCGTGACATGATTACCCACATTAGAGTATTTCACGGCATTATCAATTAAATTTTGAAAAGCCATTTTAATTTTTTGTCGATCTAATTTCAATGATGGTAATGGTTCATGCTGTTGTAACTCGACGGTGATCTGTTTGCGTAGGGCATGCACCTGTGAAGCATCAACCACTGTTTTTAAAATGTCGGTTAAGACCGCTTCCGTAAACGTAAAGGGCAAGCGACCACCTTCAATTTCCGATACATCTAATAAATTATTCACAATCTCTATCACCTCGTCATTTCGTTGATACCCTTTGGCAATTAATTCAGTTTGTTTATCGGTTAACGTTCCACCGTCTCCATCC
The DNA here is from genome assembly GCA_964481945.1 of uncultured Gammaproteobacteria bacterium. Lineage (GTDB taxonomy): Bacteria > Patescibacteriota > Patescibacteriia > UBA9570 > UBA9570 > UBA9570. The sequence goes on along the minus strand of CAYZUI010000195.1, from coordinate 6,746 downwards.
AAGAGCAATTTAAACAACCATTTTAAGGTGGCTAGGGGCGTACGCAGCTGGTGAGCCGCTACGGAAATGAAGTCTGATTTCATTTGATCTAAATCTTTTTCTTTGGTGATATTCCGTAAAATCACCAAAGAACCAATGTTGGTGTTATCGGAATCCGTCACCTGTAGGGCGGTCGCTTGAATAATAACGTGTTCATCATCTTCGGCTAAAGTTAATTCTGTACTTTCATACACTGGCTCACGCGTGGCCCGTTGGATAAACTCAACTAAGGGGCGCAAGTATTGCGGAAACTGACTGCTTTGTAACAGACGATTGGCATATTGTTGCGTATGCACATGCAGCAGCCGTTGGGCATATGGATTCATTAACACTACCCGACCGTGATGATCAAGCAGAATAATTCCATCCGCTAAATTATTCATGATCGCTACAACTTTATCACGTTCTGAGGCGGTGTCTTCTTCACGCTGTCGAATAATGTTGTTGATAAAGGCGGCAAAAAACGAGGTGAAGACAATAATAAAGACGACGGTGGCTCCGTTATGCACGGTGACACCAATGTTTTGGTAGAAGCCGGGGTCAAAGGAATAGCGGGCCAGGTGCGGCAAAATGCCTTGATATTCCAGGGCAATGACCGTAACATACAGAGCCACGGTAAAAAACATCAATCCAATAATTTCCACTTCATTAAATAAAATAATCGCAATGAAAATCGTAATGAAGTAGAATAAGAACGACAAGCTTTCCACACCACCGGAAGCATACAGCACAACGGTGTAGGTCAACTGATCAAGTAGCACCTGGACGATGCTGATAATCCGTAAACCACGTTCGGAAATATTTCGTGGATCACGTCGCAGATACAAGAAAAAAATCAGGTTATAGGTATAGGTAAAAGCAATCAAACCAAAGATCTCCGTATCAAATTCAGCCACCCCGATGGCTTTTTGAATGAGGCCGAGCACCACTAACAACGCATGTAACACCCACCGGCTACCGATGATATAGCGCAATAACGTAATGCGACGTAATTTGGCAATAGATTGATTATACGGCATCTTTATGATAGTGAGGAATAAGGGAGAACGGGATGTGGTGAGTATACGCCAAAGCATTCATAATTGTCGCTAAGACGCGAATCATGGTAAATGATTCAGACCGATTGATCACGCGAAAGCCGGTGGGGGCTTGACCGGCCAGGCAGTGGATGATCGCCGGTAATAATTCTTCGGCTTTGGGTTTAACTAAATCCACCACCCGATCCTGGCAGCGAAAGATCACATGGTGCGGTTGAGAAGGATCGCAGTGGACAATGGCCATACTTAACTGTGTGGTATCCAGCCGCCGGCTACTTCCAGAACCGCTCCAGACACATAATTCGCTTCCGTCGAGAGTAACCACCGGACGGCACCGGTGACATCACTGTAACTGGCTGGCCGCTCCATCGGTAAATGATTCATCACCATACTGTTCTCCACAATGCCAGGGGCAACAGCGTTAATGGTAATATGATCTTTCGCCAAGAGTGGAGCATAGGATTTCGTCAGTGTCACAATCCCCCCTTTGGCCAGGTAATACGGTACGGTATATTTACGGGCAATGGTCTGATCGGCGGTAGTACAAGAAAAGTTAATAATGTGTCCCCCGCCAACCGCGCGCATTAATGGGACAGCCTGTTGAATACAAGCAAAAGTGGCTCGGACATTTGTATCTAGGACGTCATCAAATTCCTCCAACGTGACTTCAGTAATAGGGTGATACGTCCCAAACGATCCGACCGTATTGATCAGGACATCCAATCGACCGTAGGTTTGATGAATAGCGTTAAACAACCGTTGAATTTCATCACCGTGCGTGAGATCAGCTTGCATCAGTCGGGAAGCTGGGGCATGGTCTTTTACCTCGGCCAGAGTGGCTTGGGCGGCTGCCGCACTGTGTCGATAGTGGATGATGACCGTACAGCCACGCTGCGCCAAATCGACAGCGACGGCCCGACCAATGCCTTTGGCACTGCCGGTAATCAAGGCAATCATAGCCTGCACTGTATCACATGTGCTAGACTTTAGCCATGTGGTCTATCGTCTTTTTGCTCCTACCGTTGTTCGGTTTAATTGCCATTGGTTACCTGGCTGGTCGCACGTCTATCGCCAAATTAGATTGGGTGCGGGTGTTGAATTTGTTTGGTTTCTATATCGCTTTTCCTGCACTCATTTTTAAGAGTTTAGCCTTTGCCGATATTTCTTTGCAACTCCATGGCAGCATTTTGCTTTTACAGTTAGGCATTGCCACTGGAGTGATGCTATGCACCTACGGAATCTGTACCTGGTTAGGGTTATCGGCGGCTGACCGTAATACGTTTACCATTGGCTTGTATTTTTCCAACGCCGGCTACATCGGTATTTCTGCCTTGCAACTGGTGTTTGGTGAGGCCGCGGCGGCGGAAGGGGCGGTGATTGTTTCAGCTATGATCATGGTCACATTAACGTTGGGTATTGGTTTACTGGAGATGTCCAAACATCGCACCGTCAACCTGAAGAAAATTCTACTGGGAATTGGGCGCAATCCGCTGATCTGGGCAACGCTGGCCGGTTTTGCGGTGGGTTTTAGTGGCATTGTTTTTCCTTACACTCTCGTACAATTTGTTGAATTACTGGCCGCCACTGCCTCACCCACGGTGTTGGTAGCGTTAGGTATTTTTATGGCTCTGAACCATCCGAAAAAACATGCCTTGCAACTAGCATCCGTATTAGCCATCGGCAAAGTAATTATTATTCCGGCAGGGTTGGCAGTAATCGTATGGCTGTTACCCAACAGCCATTGGTTAGATACCACGTTTATTCAATCGGTCATGCCTGTCGCTATTACCGCTTTTGCGTTATCGGAAATCTATCCGATGAACCGACAGGTGGTATCCAGCTCAATTGTGTTTTCAGTTTTACTTAGCTTTGTGACGATCCCGCTCGCTATGTGGTTGGCGCCGCTGTTGTAGCTTTCTTTTTCTTACCGCGTTGGATTAAGACAATCACAACCACTGCCAGAATCAGGAGTACACCGAGAATGATCCAGATATTCTTGAGTACCAGCACCAACATCCATAACACCAACCACAGCACGACACCGATCAGCGCTGCGACGAAACCGATCACCGCATCAAAGCCTCGATCCACTCTACTACCGAGGAACGGAATAATGCGAAAGACGTTTGTGAAATAGGTTAACGGACTGGCAATCATAGTCATACCAACCACCATCAACACCAGTGAGATGATCCGGAGCATCCATTTTTTTGCTGCGTCCTGGGATTCTAGTTCAGCTAACGTACCAGCATAGTCCAAATTGGATACGACAAATGGTTTGTCATCTGTGGGAACGCTCAACGTATTATCGCTGGCCAATCCGGCAACCAACGCCACGGATTGTACCGGATAATACGTCATCACTTGACGCTCATCACCCACCTGCGGTTCGACGGCGGTAGCGGTGGTAAAGCTGTCTTCACCAATAAAATTAACGGCTTCGGTTGGCGTTACGGTATAGGCACCCAAACCAAATTGAGCAAATTCACTGGTGGTATCCACGGTTTCCCAATTGAACTCTTCTACTTGGTAACAGGACTGACAATTCGTGCCATCGCTATCACACTCATCCGGCAAATTATACAGTATCTTTTGATCACTCGAGACCGAACCACACTGACGTTTTTCCTCGCGCTGATAGGTTTGTTGTTCCGTCTGCGTCCAGACACAGTCTGTGACAGTGTCAGCGGTTTGACTGGGACAGATCAAGGGATCAACGGCCTGGGCGGTACCGGTAACGGCCAGATAACCACTTTGTACATCATCGGAAGCAACTTGAACGGCGGTGGTAAAATCCTTCGCCTGATGCTGTGATTCGGCATACCAGGCAGCCAGCGGTGAACCAATGACGACAAAACCTAAACCCAACAAAGCAGCGATAAAACTACCAAAGATACCGCCGGATTTTCGTACGGTATAGGTTCCACGTGGTCGCATTGAAAATAATGCCATAAAAGATTAAAAATGAAGAATAATATTTACCATTATTGTACCGCTCCCGATACCAGAACGCCAGCCCCCGTGATGAGTAAGGCCAGCACCCACAGAATACCGCTTAACCAGACTAACTGCGGTTGAGCGTTGATTGGTTCCTTACGAACGGCTAACCAAACCACCAACGCCAGAAACGGTAAAAATAAAAAGACATGCTCTTTCCATTCCATGAAGACACTGTGGGCCCAGCCGTACTGGCCAGCTTTAATCACCGATTTAACATTGGCACCATAATACACCACGTAATAATACCCGCCAGCGAGCCAAGCGCCGACCCAAGCCAAGACGGTGGCTAAGCTACTGCGCCGCAACCAACGGAGGTGGGGTTGAGCACGCAACAATTGTTGCCACACTACGTAAGCCGTTATCGTACCGGCTACACCCAATACCACATGCGTGATCAGAGCAACAGCTTGTAGAGTGTTCATAACGAAACCGGATAGCGTTTACGTATCAGCACAAACACACCAGCTACTAAACCCAAACCAATACCGTAACTGACGACCAGGGTGAACCATGATGCCTCTAACCCACGCCAGGCACCAAGAATTAAGGCGGCATACCACGAAGTAAAAAAGATCGCCCTCCCCCATAAGGGAGCAATCTTATGTTGCTGAAACAACACCGCATTAATGGCAATCACGACCACCAGCATCATCTTCAGCCAAAACCGTTCATCGTATAATCGATCCGCGTGACCATCGAAACGGTACCAGAGAAAATATCCAAACCCAGAACCCACCAATAAAATTGTACCCACCTGAATCACTTGGTACGTGCGACGCAAAAACGACAACGCTTGGTCGTTGAGTTTTCCGGTGCGCACTGATTGAATGTAAAACACTTCAGCCAAAGTGGAACCGCCAACACCCAAAGCCGTCCCGATGAGATGTGTCATCTTCAACAACAGTACCCAGGTCATACCGACGGTTTAGCGATGACTGATAAAACTAAACAGACATATCGTACCATTTGATATAGTATATCAGTTTTGCTATATTTAGTCCGCTTTGGGGCGTAGCCAAGCGGTAAGGCAACGGATTCTGGCTCCGTCACGCGTAGGTTCGAATCCTACCGCCCCAGCTGAGTAACCGCTAAATCCCACACGTTATCCATTTCCGCTGGATTCACCCCGGCGATATTATCCGACGGTACAGTATTCAGTATCGCTACATCAATATCATACTGCTCCCCCACCAAGCACTCAATCGCTACCTCCTGCCCGAGTAATTGTTTGAGAATGGCTGTGATCGCTTTGATATGTTCTGGTTGACAAACCCGATCTTTATGAAATCCATAGCGAAAACCTAACTGAATATGACCAGCCCTTGAGGCCGAAACGACATGGGCTACCGACAAGGCCATGGCCAGGGCATGATTAACCTCTTTGGTCTTTTGTAAGGCTTCCGGCCAATGTTGTTTGACCGTGGTGAACATGACTTCATCGGATTGAACTGGGACGGGAATTTTTTTCGGTGGTTTACCGGCGGTTGGAGCGGGTGATTTCACTGTTGTCACTGGTGCTGCCTGACCAGACACACACCACTCGAGCCCGGGGACTTCAATAATCAACTGACTAATGGGACTGCGTTGATATAAATCTCCGGCTTCCACAAACAGATCAAGCAAGCGCAGATAGTCTTGGCTTGATAACTGCGACAGCAAACTAATCAGTTGTTCGTGCGTTGCTAAGTGCATATCCAAATCTTCAAGGTGGCTCAACGACTGATCGACACTATAGAGTAAACCGCGCCGGAAGAGTTCCAACAGCAATTGCCACAACTCTTTCATCTGGGTACCAGATTGCACGGCTTTAGCCACGGTTTCGGTATAAAGCTTGGGTTGACGTTGAATCAAGTGAGTAAACAATTCAACCGCGATGGCCATATCGACTCGCGGTAGCACGACATCAGCCAACTCATTGGTAATACGTTGATCACCAGCCGCCAATAATTGACCCAATAAGCTTTCCGCATCGCGGGCCGCCCCTTGGGCTTTGCGCGCAATGCGTTCCAGCACCACGGGTTCCACGTCAATGTGTTCCTGTTCACACATCCACTGTAAGCGTTTCACCATGTCGGCTAATTTGATGTTTTGAAAATCAAAGCGCTGACAGCGCGACACAACGGTAGCGGGTAAACGATGCACTTCAGTCGTGGCCAGAATAAATACCGCGTGGGCTGGTGGTTCTTCTAAGATTTTTAACAGCGCGTTAAAAGCCGAAACCGATAACATGTGCACTTCATCTATAATGAATACTTTGTATTTCAATTGAGAGGGAGCGACATAAGCATTTTGGATGATGTTCTCGCGGACATTATCCACTCCCGTATGGCTGGCCGCATCAATTTCAATAATATCGAGTTGGCGAACATCACTAATTCCATTGATATCTTTGGCAAAAATGCGGGCCAGGGTGGTTTTCCCTACGCCACGCGGACCAGCAAATAAATAGGCATGAGCCACTCGGCCTGATTTGATCTGATTTTGCAAAGTTAACTTGATGTGCTCCTGATTAATCACATCGGCAAAGGTTTGCGGACGGTATTTTCGATACAACGCCTGATGCGGCTGGGTTTGGCTCATAGGGCTGTTATGGTATAAAAAAAATACCTGCTTGGCAAGGCCTTTACCCCTCTACCCCTCGCAGAGCTCGGGGCATCTCCCCTGTTAGGG
>CAYZUI010000194.1:0-3512 GCA_964481945.1 uncultured Gammaproteobacteria bacterium | reverse complement strand
ATTGCGATGAGACATCCGGAAAAAGGATCTGTAGCAGTTTTTGCTGAGCATAGCGATGTTCCGGTGATCAATGCCGGTGATGGCGCGAATCAACATCCGACACAAACTGTGCTTGATTTATTTGCCATCAAACAGGGGATCGGTCGATTAGATGATTTTAGTATTTATTTCATGGGTGATATTGAGCATTCTCGAGTGGCTCATTCTTTATCAGACGCTTTCACATTGTTTAACAATGTGACCAAAACCGATAAGCTCGCTGAGGCTGATATTGTGCTGGTGACGCGAGTACAAACTGAGCGGTTTAGTGACCCTGCTGAAGCAGACAAATTAAGACAGTCGTACGGTCTATCAGTGGAGGATGTGCAACGCCTGAAGCCGACCGCAAAAATTATTGCCCCATTACCGCGCACTACAGAACTGCCCACCAATATTGATGGTTTACCGCAAGCCTACTATTTCACCCAAGCTAGTTTTGCGGTTCCGGTACGAGCCGCTTTGCTGGAATATGTCCTGGGTGTATGGCAGTAACATTACCTGGTTTGATTGATTGTCACGTTCATTTTCGGGTGCCAGGGCAGGACTACAAAGAAGATTGGATCACCGGTTCAGCCGCGGCTCTGGCCGGTGGAGTGACTGGCGTCGTCGATATGCCGAGCAATATCCCTCCAGTTCTCACATTGGCAAATTTGGAACGTAAGCACCAAATCATCAAATCCCAAAATCCAAATATCGAGTATCGTTTACCGATTGGCGTCACCGATGCCTCTGTTCAGGATGCTCTGGCTGCTCAAGATCAAGCCTGCGGCTTTAAGGTTTTTTTGCAACCGCATGCAACCGGCATGTTCGTTCAGACAAATGAAGCGTTGCACACGCTGTATGCTGGCGCCAAAAAAATCATCATGATTCATGACGACACTGGTCCAGAACGAATTTTACAATTTGTCAGGCAGTATAAAAAACCCACCTATTTCTGTCACGTCTCAACCGCCAAAGAACTCCAAACCATTGAGCAAGCCAAAACCGAAGGTTTACCGGTTTATGCCGAAGTCACCTTACATCATTTATTTCTGGATCAATCAAATCAGTCATTAGGTCAGCGAGCTAAAGTGAATCCGTCCCTAGCCACTGCCAGCGACCGCGCCGCGTTATGGCAGGGGATCCGTGACGGTGTAGTGGATACTATCGCCACCGACCATGCTCCACATACCCTAGCGGAAAAAGATAGTCCAACCGGTGCCGCCGGTTTCCCCGGCATCGAATTTTTTGCGCCATTATTATTCACCGGTCTAGCTCAACAAAAACTCACAGTTGATGACATCATCCGTTGTTGTTACACCAACCCAAAAAAACTCTTCGGTTTTAATCACATTCGAGAGGTTGTGGTTGATCCCGGCCAAACCTGGACGATTCAATCCAGTGACATTAAAAGCAAATGCGGCTGGTCACCGTACGTCGGCATGATGGTGACAGGCCAAGTGGTTTCTGTTAAGGTCTAAGGTATGGAACAGCACCCTCGATTCATACAAGCGGTTGAGCAGCTCACACCCGAACGGCGAACGAGGATTGTAGAACGACGGGCCAAAGCGTTACAGTCTTGGCAGGAGCATTGCCGTACCGGCCAGCCAAAAAGTTTGGATATTCCAGATACTGCCTTAGAGGTTTTTATGACCGAACCGCTCTTAGTGGCCGTTGCTGACCCATCCAGTCTAGCGATTCGTACAGTTGAACGATCAACTAATACTCTACAGTTTTTTGTAGTTGACTCAACTACTTCAGTTGAAAAAAGTGATTGGGACAATGGTGATAGAGAGGTGTTAGATTATCTCCTAACACATTCTGAGCACCCGCATTTGCAGTATTATTTGAAAAAAGAACTACTCAAACCTGCGGAAAAATTACTCATGCAACTTAGTTTTATGCGCCGCCCTAACGCCCACAAAACCCTGGAATTAAGGCAATATCGTGATCGGCCTGAATTACAACGTCGCGGCATTGGTCGAGCAACTTTTGCCGAATCGAATCGACTCAAAGACCTTGGTTTTGCTGCAATCGTTGGCATTCATGAACCACATAATCAATCTTTTTATAGAGAGACTCTTGGTCGGACACCCGTGGCAGATTTGACACGCGCTCAAAAAGATGAGTTTGACTTGTGGGATCCGGTCTATACAGGTGGTACAGTTCAGTTTCTATAAGGCATATGACACAACTATGGAACAAAGGTTACGATATCAACAAAGAGATTTTTGAATTTACGGTTGGTAATGATTACGAGCTCGACCAAGTGATGGTCAAGCACGATATCTATGGCAGCATGGCTCAAGCGGCCATGCTCAAAAAAATCGGCGTTCTCACTCCAGCCGAGTTCACACGGGTTCAGCGGGAGTTCAAAAAATTACTGACCCTCTGGGAAAAAGGGAAATTTGTCGTCAAGCTAGAAGATGAAGACGGCCATACCGCTATCGAAAATTATTTAGTAAAGCAACTAGGTGATTTAGGTAAAAAAATTCATACCGCCCGCAGTCGTAATGATCAAGTGGTGACAATGACCCGCTTGTACAGTAAAGAAAAACTGATGAATGTCTATGGCCACACCTTAACCTTGGCTGATCATTTTATCAGACTGGCGAAACGTTACCGGTCTGTGCCGATGCCCGGCTATACGCACATGCAGCGCGCCATGCCTACTTCGGGCGCCGTGTGGTTTGGCCAATACGCCGAGGCGCTGCTGGACGATTTGGAACTACTCAAAACCGCTTTTCACTACAACAACATGAGTCCATTAGGTAGTGCCGCCGGCTTTGGGGTGAATCTACCGATTGATCGAGCCTACACTGCCAAGTTGCTCGGTTTCAAAAAGGTACAGAACAACACCATGTATGTTTCTTACACCCGGGGCAAAGTCGAAGCCGCTATCCTCTTCGCTTTGAATCAATTGATGCAAACCATGGCAAAATTTGCCAATGATGTGTTGATTTTTTCCACGACCGAATTCGGCTTGGTTGAATTACCCAAGGAATATTGTACCGGCTCGTCACTGATGCCCCAAAAACGCAACGGCGATGTCTTTGAGCTCACCCGGGGCAAAGCCAATATCATGCTGGGCCAATTCATTTCCACAATAGAATTACAAAATGTTTTATTGTCTGGCTATAATCGTGACAGCCAGCTGACGAAAGATCTGCTGGTGAAAGCTTTGCATCTCTATAGCAACACCGTCAAAGTGATGAGCACGGTCACCGAGGGTATCACCCTGAACCAAGCCAAGTGCTTAGCCGCCTGCACTGCCGAAATTTTCGCCACCGATAAAGCTTTGGATCTAGTGAAACAAGGCCTGCCGTTCCGTGATGCGTATCGGCATGTGGCTGCTCATCTCGATGAACTCGAATGCATCGACCCGGTAAAAAATATTCAACAAAAATCGTATAGCCTGGCGCCGTCCCAAACCAGTTGGAAGCAGCAGTCTCACTGGCTGACGCTACAGCAGCGGCACTGGAAAACAACTATTC
>CAYZUI010000193.1:0-1858 GCA_964481945.1 uncultured Gammaproteobacteria bacterium | reverse complement strand
CGACGGGATATGCTCGTGATCATCATAGTTGGTTAGCTCATCATACGATAACACCATCTTCTCCAGCGGCATTGGCACAATTTTTTTGGCTTCCCAGTGCACCGCCGCATCGAGATCTTTCTGCTTCATTTCCGGTAGAGTGATCACCGAGGAAAATACTGTATAACTGGGCAAGGCGGCCACGATTTGATTCGTGCTCACCCGCGCTTTATCCATCACCTTCTTCAAAGTTTCGATGATTTTTTGTTTAGCCTCGGTACTTTCCACTTTCAAAACCGGGCTGGGTTTCTCAATATAGCCATAGGTCATCAGTTTCGGACGACCTTTTTCGTTCTTTAACTCAACAATTTTGAGGGATGCGCCCCCAATATCCACGCCGACATAACTCTGCCCTCCATGGAATGCCATAACGGACAAATTATAACACAAATTCTGGAATGAGGGAAGCGAAATCTTCTAGCCCTGGCGGTGGGTTCGCAAACACTCGACCATCGTAACGAATATCTTCACCGGGTTCAGGATTCGGTGTTGTTCCTAAACTCGTCCGGTCCAGATTAAAACTACAGGCCATCACCAAACCTTGTATTTCCAGCGGCAAAGTACTATCGCCCGTGGCAAAATCACAATCGCCCGTTGTCATGGGGTCAGAATCACCGAGCACAATAAACGCACCAACGACTTCCGTAACGATCGGATCAATGACGACTGCCCCTTGCACAATCCACGCGACGGACGCTAAGTTGTTGATATGCTGATCAATCGCCGTGTTAAAGTAATTCACGTTATCTTCAATAATTAAATCTCCGCCTACCACGATTGTACCACTACCAATACCGTTGCCGGTGGCATTATAAAATGTTACGTTATTGGAAATGGTCAAATCACCTTCACAATAGAATACTTCTCCTTCCAATGGATTCGTGGCACCATTCAACAATGTATTATCAGTACAATCTCCAGTTTGGTAGTGACCATCAGCCTGAGCTTGATCAATCAATTCATTAAGGTAAATTGTGCCCAGAACCCCGCGGAAAACTGATCGACTGTTATCAGCCGGAATACCCCCGAGATCTATATTCGTGTTTGTGTTACCAAGTTGTGTATTAAAATAACCAGTAATACTCCCGCCGGTTAAAATTAAATACGTGGAGTTGTATTCCCCAATCAATGAAGTATCTACTGTGCCTGCAAAACCTTGCTGACTATACACATCCGCTTGAGTCGTGCGTAACCAAGCATCGACTACGGTACCAGACGTATCCAAATCAAACTTGATCCAACCAAAGCCACTGCCCTCTGCTTCGTTGCCGAGGCTAGGCGATGTACCGTTATCATTCCAACCCCAGCCAGAAAATTCCAACGTATCTGCATCAAAATTGACACCATATTCTTCACCCGAGCCCACGGTACCGCGCAGTTTAATCCAACCCCAATCATTAGCCGTTCCCCCTAAATCATCTTCGTATTCTGCTAAGGCACGAAATCGCGCCCAACCATAGAGCTCACCGGTGACTTCATTCCAGTGGGCATCTAACGTATCATCTTCCGGCGTGTTGGGATCGTTTCCAATCGTCACTGGCGGACCGGAAGAAACATCAGGATCAAAATCGATCATACCGATATCGCCGCCACTACCTACCCAGGCTTGTCCGCTGACTTCACAATTGTCTGCACAACCGCCTTGGGCTAAGGTCACACCGTAATCATACAACGTCCCAGAGGTGCCATCACCACAATCCTGACCAAAATAGGTTTCTACGTTATCACAGCTAAAACTAATTAACACGGTACCGCCGTCAATACCAGCCACGGCATTGCCCACCCAGCCCCAGCCGGTGGCTTCGTAGGGCGGAGGAAA
>CAYZUI010000192.1:0-10440 GCA_964481945.1 uncultured Gammaproteobacteria bacterium | reverse complement strand
TGGTTGTAGTTGCCGTCATAATAAAATCCCACGTGCCAGATGTTGGAACCACACCCACATCGGTGAGTGGAGTGGGAATGTCACTTGAGCTGTTTGTTTCAGTGATCGGTTCATCGTCCGTTGAACTGGAAATAAAATAGTAAGCTGCTGATGCCGCCCCAGCCAGCAGTACTAGCAACACCACCACTACGACCCATAATTTTTTTGGAGAGCTTTGTTCCATATTGATAGTTGGTTAACTTCTCACATTAACTATAAAAAATATTGGAATGATACTCAACAAAAATAACCCGACGGCTAAGATCATACCAATCACACCATAAGCTCTGGCGGCGTTACCACGGTACCGCGTGGTCGGTGCAATCTCATCACCGGTCACGATCATATCTTTGTTACGGAAGCCAATCAGACTATGGAGAAATAACCAGCCGCAACCACCGAGACTGGTAAAACCGTAACCAGCCACCAGTAGACTGATTGATAGGGTAGTGATCGTTTTATCTTGAACAGCAAATACTATCAGGCCTAGAGCCAACAGGCCAAGACCGCCATAACACATAATTTTGCCCCACTGCCGTACGGTATCCATATAGAGTTAGTATATCCGAAGTGCTTCATTTTGTCGCTACGCCCATATTTGGTGCTGGTATAGCATTCCGTGCTAGAATTATACGCAATCAAATTTGAATTTTTCTTAAATTAGTGTAGGGGGATTTTTCTTGAAGCACCAACGAAGAATTTATATAATTGCAGACGTTAACTAAATTTATATGAAACCAAGAATTACAGTTCTGACCATCGGGGTAGATGATCTTGAAAAATCTGTGAGATTTTATCGGGATGGTCTTGGATTAAAAACTGAGGGCATTATAGGCAAAGAATATGAGTATGGCACTGTCGCTTTTTTTGAATTGCAAAATGGAGTAAAGCTTGGCCTTTGGCCTAGGAAAAGTATTTCTCATGATACTAAAATTACTCTGACTTCTCCTAGTCCTACAGAATTTACAATAGGGCATAACGTAAATAGTAAAAAAGAAGTTGATGATGTCATGGAGCAAGCAAAAAAAGCTGGTGCAAATATAATCAAACTTGCCCAAGACACATTCTGGGGCGGTTATGCAGGTTATTTCCAAGACCCAGATGGCCATTTGTGGGAAGTCGTTTGGAATCCGGAATGGAATATTCTAGATGAGTAACTTGAAAAATCCCCCTTTCAGTCGTTTTGGCATATAACAAGAGATATACGGTTCGGGGCTCGGCTCGCCTCTCACCCATACTTGCCAGCGGTCGCCCTGCGGGCATATTATACCAGTGGCAAACATCGCATACACGCGGACGTTGTGCAAAATCGCTCCGCTCTTTGCACAATACTAGACGGTTCCCGCCGGGCATTGTACGAAATTTTCTCGGGGCTTAAAATACAAATATGAAAGATATTTTTGGAAAAGCATTATTTAACTACTGGAAAGGTGACCGCAAAACGCCATACATTGTTCGGCGTGATGATGATTACAATGATGAAAGTAGCCTAAGAATCTACTTCACAAAGCAATTTTATCCTACTGAAAAAATTGTTGCTCATCATGTGAAGGGAAAAATTTTGGATGTAGGCTGTGGAGCTGGTCGTCATATTTTGCACTATCAAAATCATGGTTATGACATTACCGGAATAGACAACTCACCATTGGCAATCAAAGTCTGTAAAGAACGTGGATGTGAAAAAGCCAAAATCATGGATGTTTTTCATCCAAAATTTCCCCCACATTCTTTCGACACTATTTTACTCTTTGGTCACAATATTGGAATTGGTGGCACATTAGCAGGTGCAAAACGGTTACTTTCATCTCTCAGAAAACTCATAAAAGCAGATGGCGTTTTGCTCCTCACTACAATAGATGTCACAAATACCAAGAAAAAAGTTCACCAAAAATATCTTCAGAGGAATCGCACAGCAGAGCACTACGTTGGTGAAATGAAAATTCGTGTTGAATATAAAGATCAAATCGGAGACTGGTTTCAATGGCTACACGTTGATCCAAAGACACTTAAAAAATTAGCAAAAGATACTGGCTGGAAAATCATAGAACTGTATGAAACCAGTAATGGTGAATGCTCTGCTGTACTCAGTCCGTGCTAAGATCGCCCCGAGAAAACATCGCCGACTTCGCAAATCCTTTGCGCGAATCTTGCGCGAATCTTGCGCGAATCGCTTTTGGCTGGTATAATGGCAATGTATCTGCCATCCCAATATGTTCAATCCTCAATACCAACTGACGAATAAAATTCTGCACGACCTCACCGCCATTGCGGAAACAAAGGGCATGATTGACCGTGCGAAAATTTTACCCCAACAAGAAGTACGCTTGCGTCGACAAGCAGTTATCCGCATGACCCACCACTCTACCGAGATCGAAGGCAATCAATTAAACCTGGGTCAAGTAGAAGCATTGTACGCACACAAAAAAATAGACGCGCCGGCTAGAGATATTTATGAGGTAAAAAATTACCTCAAGGCCTTAAAATATATTGAGCAGGTGGTGACTGAACATAAACCGATAACCGAAAAAGTAATTCTTAAAATTCATCAATTGGTCACCGCTAAGACCTTAGCGCCGCAATTCTCTGGACAGTATCGCCCTGGTCCGATTTATGTGGTGAGACGTCGTATTGGAATGCCACAGGAAACTTTGTATACCGGGCCAAACGCCAAACACGTACCAAAATTAATGACTGATTTTATTGGCTGGTTAAAAGATAGTGAAGTAAAAGACATCAGCCCGGTTTTGGTTGCTGGAATAGCGCACTTAGAAATTGCGGCTATCCACCCGTTTAATGACGGTAACGGCCGTACTGCCCGCGCACTGGCAACTCTGATACTCTACCAGCGTGGTTATGACTTCCGCCGTTTGTTTGCCTTGGAAGATTATTACAATACGGACCGACCGAATTATTACAAAGCGATTAATGTCGGTGAAAATTATGAAAAACGTCAAACAGATATTACTTCATGGTTGGAATACTTCGTAAAAGGATTCAAAAAAGAAATAGATAATGTCAAAGATAAAATCCTATCTTTATCCGCCCACTCGATTGATAGAAAAATAAAATCGCCAATCTACCTTACACCGGAACAACTAAAAATCATTGACTTTTTGGATCAGGTTGGACGAATCGTCGTGCAGGATGTGGAAGATATTTTATCTTGCCCACGTCGGACCGCACAGTTACATTTACAGAAATTAAAAAAAATTAAAATGATCAAATCGACCGGTCAGGGAAAGTCGACCGCTTATACGATTGGCTAGGAAGCCACCAAAGAAAAACCAGCTGATTTTTTCCAGGGTGATTTTCGGCTGGCGTTACGTTTAAAGCGAACCCGGAATTGTAGCTGTCTACCGACATACTGGGCCGGAATCACAAATTGTTGAGTTTGTTGTTGACCAGTTAGTTTGACTTTGCAGCGTTGTTTTTTGGCATCAGCCGTTGCGCCGACCTTACGAAAATCAACTTTTTTACCATGCGGAGTACGTAATTCAACCAAGGCCGTCAACTTTTTTCGGACATGAATTTTTTTCTTTTTGAACACCAGGCGCACAGTGACGAGAGAATCTCCGTGGTCGGTTACCACCACCTTTTTCGGTGAGGCCGGTTTAGTAAGAAACCCATTGCGCGTAGTCCAATCGGAATAATAGGTTGTTCCGGCGCTGACGTAGGCAGCACGAACCCGGAACCAGGTTTTTTTGTTTGATTGGCGTTTTTTCAGTCGATAGTGTGTTTTGGCAATATTGGTGGCAGTCTTAGACTTATTGAAGTTTTTCTTGTAACCGTATTGCACTTCGTAATAGGATACCAGGTCCGGTGCCTGCCAATTGATGGTGGCCGTGCGTATACTAATAGGGGAAACAACAATGTGCGTGGGTGCGTCTACAGTAACACTGTCAGAGGCCGAGCCGTATTCGAACGCTCCCAGATCTGGAGCATCTCCGACTGGTCGAGTCTTACCATCGTAATCATCGATCACACCGGGAAAATCAACCCCAGCATCAATAGCGGGAGAATCCGCCAGCAGCGATAAATCCGGTGTAGCGCTATAGGCAGCCGTGAAGAGTGGATCAGTTGAAATCGAATTCGTATCAAAGCCTGTGGTTGATCGCCAATCACTTAAGGATTGAATGATGGTTGTTCCGGTATCCACAAAACCAATGGCGCTGTTGGCTCCGGCTAAATAATAATCGTTATAATCGGCATTGGTTTCGGAAAGAAAATCACCACTGGAGGTATACGAATAGACGTACTGATTATCCTCCATAGCAAAAATATTATTACGTAGAATGGTACCGGCAGCATTGTTGGTAGAAACAGCGACGACGTTATTGTAGGTCGTATTATGAGCGATCACGTTATCCGTTGAAGTGCTGTCAATCGAGAAAGCAATTGGGTTAATCGCTTCGCTGATGCTGTCAACAAAGTTAAATATCACATTATTAGCCACGATAAAACTGTCGGCCGCCGTCAAACTAATCGCGATGTTACACTGCTCCCCGTCAGCACAATAAACCGTATTGCGATTAATCGTGTGTTGGCTGCCGGTGATGTTAATGCCCACCAAGCCAGCTTCGATGGTATTCCCAATCAAGCTATTACCAGTGCCGCCGGCGACGGAAATCGGAATCATGCCACTACCAGTAATGGTACTGTCTTGTAAGGTCACTTGATCGGCTGTGGTGGTAAACGCACTAGCCGTATTGGTGGTGTTAAAAGTGAAGCCACTGACAGACACATAATCACCGGTGATGGAAAGACCGACGATATCATCATCTGACGCAGTAATAACTGGATCGGTCTGGCCAGTCCAGGGCTGAATGGTCAATGTCTTAGCACTGGTGCCACGGAAACTGTTATTTAAGATAATACCGCCGCTGAATGATCCAGACACATAGAGATCATCTCCTGGTTCAACAATGCTTTCGACACCGCTGAACGAGGCACACGGCGCAGTGACGGAGGTACAAGCGTTACTGTCGTTACCGAGAGTAGCATCCAGATAAATATCTTTAGCGTACGTTGCCGGGGCAGTGAACGTTCCTACAACAACGACGGTAAGGTAAAGCAAACGGCGATAAGTCATTGTAGTTGAAAACGTTTTCCTTTTTTTACCAGTTTCATAGTAAGGTGAATCTTTTTTCCTTTATTAGTTTTAACAAACAGTTTCTTTTTTTTGATTTGTAACGTGTAGGCATGGAGATCAGTAGCAACCACCGCAGTTGCTAATTGTTTTGGTTTATTACCAGTCGTTACGGTAAAAGCACGGACAGTTAACTCTCCCGTAGTAGTATCCAGTTGGGTAACAATGATTTCTTCAGTAGTCTTTGCTTTATAGAGGTTACCGGCAACCAATACTGAACTTTGCTTCTGTTTAGCAAATTTATTTTTACCAAGCAGATTTCCGTTCAGATCAAACAATTTGATCAGATTACTCTTGCGGTATTGGATAGCGGCCACTCGTTTCACCCCACCCACCTGTACGATAGCCGCTTTTACACCGCCATTACTAAACGCCTGGAAAGTTTTGAGAATGGCTTTGTTTTTTTTATTCATGATCTTCACCAGACCTTTCCCTTTTTTCTTGTGCTTGGCAACCAGATTTAATCGAGCGGGATCATAGACTTTACATTGCACCGTTTGCACAGCTTCGGCATTACCGGAAGCATCTTGGGCGAAGTATTTAATCGTTGTTCTATCCGATAACAAAATTGGTCCTAAATAGGTAAAGGCCGCAAAACGAATGGGTACACTACCATCCAAGGTATAATAGATCGATGGATTGCCATCATAATCATCCTCGGCGCGCAAACGAATATCTAACTCTCCAAAATAGGCTTCACTGGGGCAGGTATCGGTGGAAGCTGGCGCTGTCGTATCGGTGGCGGTATTGGTAATGACGTAGGATTCTTCCTTAGTGGCTGATCGATTATCTGACGCATCAACACAGTTAGCACTGATGGTAAGATTTTCCGTGACTTGAATTGGTTCAGTATAGACTAACGAGCTAACGGTTGACCCCAGAGTGTAATAAATAGTTGGGTTGGGATCGAGTGCATCGGTGCAGGTCAGCCGGACTGTTTGCGGAGTAGCATAGGTGCCACCGTCGGGTTTCATCGTCAAGGTGGGGGCAGCGTCATCCGGGACATATCCAGGATCAAGGGCAGGATCTTCGGTGGGAGTAGGTGGATCGGCATACGTATCATCATCATCACCGATAATATAGCTGGCAGTTCGCACAGCCTCGGCATTACCAGAAGCATCGAGGGCGAAAAATTTTACGGTACGGTCAGTAAAAATGGAGAAGGGTACAGCGTAGACAAATCCATTGCTGGTACTGGGGGTGGTACCGTCCAGTGTGTAATAAATGGTTGGGGCGGAATCAAAATCATCTCCAGCCGTGATACTGATAGTGGTGCCTGATGGATACGTTCCGGCCGGGGGATCAATGACCGAAGTTGGAGCAGTGGTATCCTCGACCAGAGTGGTAAACACATAGGTCTCACTGTTGGCTGGTGATTCGATATTACCGGCGGCATCAAAACAACGGAAGGTCAGCGTAGTATCCTCGGTAACAGAGATTTGAGTACTATACAGTAATGAACTGGCGCTGGGATCTGATCCGTCGGTGGTGTAGCGAATCGAAGCATTAAAATCGATATCGTCTTCACAAACTAATCCAACGTTGAAGGGAGCAGTGAATGGTCCATCGCTGCCGGTAAAACTGCCTGGACTGACTTGCGACGACGGCGCCGTCGTATCCACTGAAGCACCAAGCGTAAACACTTCCGTCATGGTACTGCCAGCGTTGTTTGAGGCATCAACCCCAATAGCTTTCAGAGTAGTGGTACTAGTAAGCTGCAGAGGGTTTTGCGTATCATAGACCGTGGATGTCGTAGATGGTGTACTGCCATTGGTTGTATAATAAATAGTAGAGTTGGCTTCACTGGCAGTGAGCGTGACGGTTTGAGGGCCATCATACGATCCGCCATCTGGGAAAGCCACTACGGTTGGACCGGTGGTGTCTGCCACTAAAGCAGAGTTGTAGGTATATTCCAAAGTGGCGTTGTTGACCACTGGGCTGACACTGTATGTATCGGTGTCTGGATAAACGATGGCCTTCCAGCGCAGTTGTGATCCGGTAGTACTAAAAGAATAACCATCAGTCACCGCTGAATCAGTCGTAGCGATGTTGACATAGAACCAATTCGTGCCGTTGTTATTCGAGAGATAGTACCGTACCTGACCACCATTGGCGGTTTGATTGAAGGTATAACTGACTGCTTCAATCTGGGTACTGACGGTATCGACAATGGCACTTTCAATGATACTAAAATAGGGCATATCCAAATGAGCGGCAGTCACATCACTGCCATCGGCCTGTATTACCCAGCCATTAATCAATCCAATACCACCACCTAAATTACCATTTTCCAAATCAGCACTGACAGTAACTTGCGTCATGCTGGCAGGATTACGCACGTTCACTAATTGGTACTCATCCGAGGATTGGCCATTGGCACCGATATGCGCATAGCCATCATCCACTTCAATCCGTTGAGCAGTTTGCGTATTGAATGATTGCACAGTTGGTTCAACAGCCGGATCAATCAGCTCCGATAGCAGGATAGCCTCGATTTGATTGCCAACGAAGTAGGCATATTCACCATCTATATCCACGTCGAGCTGCGTTCCGGATGGGTTATAACTGCGTAGTAAATTAGGTGAATTTGGCGAGCTAATATCAAAGACATGGATGCCGGTATTGGAAGTGATCAATAATACATCATCGCTGATCGCTAGAGCTGTTGGTGTACCGATACTGCCAATGGTACTACCCACTTGGGCAGCGGTTGTTAAACTGTATACGGACAAACCACCGTTCTGTGCCAAATAGGCATTGCCTGATGCCAGAGCTACATCGTTCACACTATCACCAGTATTGATGAAGTCAGGGACATCCAACCCATCGGCTAGCTCATCATACGTATAATAATTCCCACAGGCGGCCACCAGAACATTTTCAGTGGCACTATAGGCCAGGCGAGTAGCGCCACCACAGGTTGCAGTGCTGACGCTTTCAGCCACAGACATAGTGGTTGGATCAGCCACAGAAATACGTTGAATGGTTTGAGACCCTTGATTAGCCACATAGGCGTTAGTGCCAACCGTGACCAGATCAACCGCATTCCCGCCTACTGCTAGCGTTTCTAACGGCGTGCCTGGCGTGTCATCATCGCTGACATCAATGGCAATAAGACCAAGTTGATTATGTGGCAGATACAACATGTCGGTTGTTGGATTTGGTGTATCTTCAGCAAACACCATCTCACTAGGATAGGTTGATCCAACTGCGGTGCTACCCATCGCATCGATTGGTGATGCATCGAATGTCGGAGTAAGAATGTTTACTGTGAACACATCAACTTGACGATAACTCCCAGCATCAGAATAGGTATAATAGTTCGCGGTAAAGGAATTCGTGATCCCTTGTTCTAAATATTGCGGCGTCAATCCGCTGGTAAAGGCATATTCGCTAATATCCAACACAATTAATCCGGTAGAGATATTAAATAATTTTGCGACTGGTTCAGAGGAGCTGTTTTTACCAACGGCGAACAGATACGTGTTCACCATGCGGCTATCATACACAGTACTCATCCCAAAGGCATCACCGCTGAAGGTTCCCTGGGAAAGATTCGAAGGATCGGACACATTGATGGCGGTGAGAGCGTTGGCGGTTGTGCTTCCAGCGATAAACACAAAGTCGGCTGACGGATGTTTTGTCACATGGGAATACGTTACCCCACTCGTCAGATTAATGTCATCAAAAAACAAAGGAGCACCTTCATCGATACCAAAGGCGGTGAGTTTTGGGATCGTGCCATTTGAGACCACATAGAGCTCGGCTGTAGCTTCATCCACCGTAATATATTGGGCATTAGGTAGACCGGTAGTGGTACCGAGTAAAACTGGATTTGCCGGATCAGCTACGTTGACGATCGTGACACCGCCGATGCCGCTGTTGCCCCAGGTGATGTATAAAAATCCATTAGTGGTATCGGCATAGAGTTCATTGATGGTGGCATCGATTGCCGACGAAACATCCAAATAAGAAAAAGTATTGGTATTGGTATCAAAATAATGCAGCAGAGCCGAAGTGGTCGAAGCATAGTAGCCAGTGTAGACATAGTCTCCAACCAAAGCGCTATTTTTTATTGCGCCACCCACATGACGATAAATAAAAGGGGAGGGCACCGCATGAGTGGTATCGTAGATAGCGCGGGCGCCATCAACCCAGGTGGTAAAAGAGGTATTGGCCGTGGTGGAATTAATGTTAAAGTACGTAGCCGTGCTAAAATCTTCCGTGTAGGTACCGGTGAACACTTCCACTGCATTGGCGCTGTGGCCGAACAGCACCGCGACTAGTAGAGTAAGACTAACTCGGAGGAAGCGTGACGTGATCATAGGCTATCAGTGTATCATTTTTTGTACCTCATCGCTATAGCAATGCGCTGTTAAGGCGTCGTGTATTCCAGGATAAGTGGACGCATGATGGTCTTGATATCAATCCGTTGGCCGGTTGCACAGTAAGTATAGTGAATACGGTCCCTACCTTGTGAACGTTGAAAACCATGTGTCCAATCAGACCCTTGAGGTGTTTCAGCTTGCACACCACTCATGTACATCGCCACATAGGTTGTACCAACTTCCGTATTGACGCTGCTGGATACACGCATAACTTCATTGCCGTTGTCCTTAAAAACAATCCAGTCCAGCTCTATTGGTTGAGCCTCCTGCCCAAAATATTGTCGACTGCGGCTGCCATCGTCGTGCTCTACGTGCATGGTTAAACTGGTCGTCATGGCTTCGGCCATGGTGGTTGCTTGACTCGGCGGCACTAATTGTTGTTCTATCAAATAGGCTTCTAATGTATCTGCATCCGCAAGCAATTCACTAACGCGGTGGATGGCTTCCACATAGGCTGGTGCATCCGTTTCAGATAATACATCTGCTACCGTTCGATGAGCCGGTATCGTTTCTCGTCGTGGGTGTACAACTGGACGGGTTGATTCGCCGCGTGGCGTCCGGGTACTTGACTGATGCACGATGGGTTCATCGGCATGTTTTTTTCCAGATCGTTCCAGGGCCAATGCCCCAACTCCAAGCGCCGTCGCGGCTGCCAGGGCTGCCAGTCGTTTTTTCTTGTCCGGACTAGAGCGTCTGCCGGTTTCTTTCATGTCTATCAGACTAAAGTAATCGAGCCGCTGCGTCAACAAAAGTAGCCATTGGTTAATGGTCAGGGTATACTAGTCTCATGAAACTTCAACCACTGCGGCGGCAAGATATTTCGGCGGCTTGTCGGATTATTCAGCAAAATTATTCAGTGCGGTTTGC
>CAYZUI010000191.1:0-2187 GCA_964481945.1 uncultured Gammaproteobacteria bacterium | reverse complement strand
GTGACACCGAACACCACGTATGTGGATACTGGGCAGGTGACCGTAGCCGGCTATCCCATCAAAAATTTCGATGGTAAAGCCTATGGCACAAAAACGATGACCGAAGTGCTGGAAAACTCATTGAACTTGGGAACCATTTTTGTAGTGCAACAATTAGGTAATCAAACGTTTTATGATTATGTCAGTGCCTTTGGACTGGGTCAGTCGACCGGCATTGAATTAGCTAGCGAACATAATGGGGATATCTCGACATTGGCGGAATTAAAAGATGTTTACTCATACACCGGTTCATTTGGCCATGGTATTACGGTCACGCCCCTGCAACTGATCACGGCCTTTGCCGCCATTGCCAATGGTGGAGAATTGATGCAGCCATATATTGTTGAGAAGCGTATCGTCAGTAGTGGCGCCGAAATACCCACCGAACCCACCGTAGTGCGACGCGTTATTTCTGAAGACACTGCTCGTACCTTGTCGGCCATGTTGGTGAACGTGATTGATTATGGCCACGCCAAACGAGCCGGAGTGGAAGGATATTATTTAGCCGGCAAAACCGGTACGGCTCTGGTGGTGAATGCCAACGGTAGGTACGATGCCAATCGTCACAATGATACCTTTGTGGGCTATGGTCCAATATCGAATCCACAGTTTGTCATGCTGATCAAAATGAATGAACCGCAAAGTCAATATGCCGAAGGTTCGGTCGTGCCGTTATGGGGAACAGTGGCCAAAGACGTGTTGAATTATTATAAAATACCACCGGACCGATGAAAAAAATGTTAGAGAAATTGCTCTATCGTCTGGCTCGGCTGATCATACAGCGTCACCAACCGATTGTGATTGGTGTCACTGGAAGTATGGGAAAAACCTCCACCAAAGATGCCATTGCGACTGTGCTCAAGAAAAAATTTACGGTTCGTCAGACACCGGAGAATTATAATAACGAGATCGGTATGCCGCTGACGATTATTGGCAGTACCAGCGGCGGACGCAATCCATTCGTCTGGTTAGCTATTGTGGCCAAAGCTTTAGTCTACGGACTCTTGCCACTGAATTATCCGAAGGTACTGGTACTAGAAATGGGAGCGGATAAACCTGGTGATATAAAATATTTAACTGCCTTGGCACCGGCCAATATCGGTATCGTCACCATGATTAGCGATATGCCGGTACATGTGCAAGCTTTTGCAGATGTAGATCATCTCGCTCAAGAAAAGTTAATCATGTTGAAACATCTGGGCAAAGATGATATCGCCATTGCCAATCTGGATGAGCCGTATGTGGCCGCCGCAGTACCTTCCCTCAAAAGTAAAATCATGACGATATCCACTGACCGAGAAGCCGATCTGGCGGCCTTTGATATTGATTATGCCCATGATCCAGCCAAACTGGCCCATGATCCAACCGTGGCTGGATTACGCTTTAAGATGCGCTATCAAGGGAGCACTGTTCCAGTGTTTATCCCTGGAGTGATTGGGCAACCGATTGTGTATAGCGCCCTGTATGCCATTGCCTGCGGTCTGCACTTGGAGATGAATTTGGTAGATATCATCGCTGCCTTGCAGGATTATAAAGGACCAAATGGTCGATTACGTTTGTTACCCGGTGTTCAACAAAGTATTATTCTGGATGACACCTATAACTCGGCACCGTTGGCAGCCAAGGAAGCCTTACACATTTTACATGAACTCAAAACTCCTGGTCGACGCATCGCCGTGTTGGGTGTGATGGCTGAACTGGGGATGTATGCCAAGCGGTCGCATGCCGCCATTGGTCGGCAGTTGGCGCAATTAGAAATTGATCAGCTGATTTCCGTTGGTGCGGAAGGCCGCTGGATGGGTGAGGCGGCGATTGAGCATGGGTATCCGGCTAATGCGGTGACCTATGCCGAAACGACCGAATCTGTGGTAGAGCGATTACCGACGCTGTTGCAACCTAATGATATTGTCTTGGTGAAGGGGTCACAGATTGCCCGATTGGAAAAAGTGGTTAAAGCCTGTTTAGCGCATCCGGAAACCGCTGATCAGGTGTTAGTGCGACAACATGGGAAGTGGCCGAAGATATAATTTGCCGGCTTGTCGGCAAGCGGCACATCTGACCTATGCCGCTTTTTTACGTCTACCACAATTCATCGTTCCAGGGATAACCGAACAGCAACTGGCTTGGCGAATGGGGCAACTGTTACGG
>CAYZUI010000190.1:0-1899 GCA_964481945.1 uncultured Gammaproteobacteria bacterium | reverse complement strand
CGTGAATCCCATCATTCAAAAACAGCGAGCGCAAGCGATGTGCCCCACGGGAGACCATTTTCTTCATGATACTGTCTTTGCGATCCTTCCGCCAGCCAGACACCACATCCAATTGCTTGGTCTGCAAATATTCGATCAGTTTGGGAATTTCTTCGGGCGGATTCTGTAAATCGCCATCCAACGTGATCACCACATCACCTTGAGCATGTTTGATGCCGGCATCCAGCGCGGCGGTTTGCCCAAAATTTTTGCGAAACGTAATGGTTGTCAGCGGCTGGAGCTGGCTGAGGATGTGGTCTGATTCATCGGTACTGCCGTCATTCACAAAAATCAACTCAAACGGCTGTTGGAGTTTCGACATCACCTGCACTAAACGCTGGTGAAGTTCGGCCAGACTAGCGGCTTCGTTGTGAATTGGGACGACGACACTGTACATAAAACAGGCAGACTATACCACTATTGCGCCATTTTGGCAAGGCAGATATACTAGCTCGCATGAAGTGGTATCGAATCGGATTAGGTGTGCTGGTGGCGATCAGTTTTGTCTATGCGACCTATCAATACATTGGCGGTGATGGCACGTTAGATTTAGTGTATCGGTTTCGTACCACCCCACAAGCCATTGCCTTGTTTGGACCATCCGGGCGGGCGCTGGATCGAGAAAAAAATTTATCAAATGGTGAAACCTATCAACGGATTGTGAATGGTCCGGCGTACACCAGTGTCATCTTACCGGGAGCGTACGATCGCGTGACGGTTGAGCTAGAATATCAAAATCCCAGTCAGACATTAGTTGAGTTGGGTATTAAACTATCGGATGACCCAGCCTTATTTGATTATCGTTTGCAGCCGTTGGAGAATAAATTAGTAGATAATAGTGACTGGGATCGCCTAGAAAACGATCAATACATCCTTTTGCAGCGCGAACCAACCTATAGCTCGATTGAGGAATTTCTGGAGAATCCACCCACTACTGGGCGGGGCGGTAGTTACCTGATCTCGCCAGATCTCGCCTTTACTGATGCAACCTATCAGGCAAACCCAACCAGCGGTAGCCATATCACGACCACATTACGGGGTACGCACGAATTTTATACCTATGCCGCAGCCGAAACGCTGGCAGTTCAATTGACCGTTGAAGATATTAATTATACGGCCGGGGAAGATCCCGTCACCATGTCGGTGTATTACCGCAATCAATTGGTAGATAGTACTACATTGATTGATGATGGAGAAATTGGTATGACGGGGATTTCTACTGGTCCACGACAATTACATCTGTCTGTACCCAACGTATCAGCTGGTGTGTATCAAATAAAAGTTGCCACCAACGATGACATCTTGATCACCGCTATTCAATCCGACCAAGAACGCTTGGTGGTGAGTAAGTCTATCCATCTGGCCGGCACAGAGGAATACGCGGCTACAGGGGCACAGTTGAATCTCGCACCAACCATGCTCCAGTCGGACAGTAATTGGTTAACAGTGCTGGCCAAGCATCCCTATGGAGTGGGTGATCTGACCATGTACAACCGCTTGTTGCATGTCAATAAAGTGACTACGCCGTATACCTGGACCAACCCCATCCCACAGTATGATTACACGGTCACTCTGCCACAGAATGACATACTGGCTTTGTCTGATTCCTATTTCGCTCTGCCCGGTGCCGCAGCCTTTGATCCGTGGTTTGGATTGCGGCCAATCAGCCAGTATACCGATCCCGATGGGTTAAGTTATATCTTCAGTGGCCGCTATACCGAACCAACTCGCTTACGCAGCTGGACCACCGCCACCGCCACCTTTGATTTAACCGGTATTGATCAGCAGCGACCAAATGTGCTGCAATTTATCGGATCGGCACCAGGTTTGGGGGGAACTTAGTTGGGCTTGAAAGTACGC
>CAYZUI010000189.1:0-2586 GCA_964481945.1 uncultured Gammaproteobacteria bacterium | reverse complement strand
ATCGCCAGTGTCATGATCTGCCTGCAGGTCTGACCGATGGTGTGCGGCACGCTACGAAGTTTGCCCCACACCACTTGAGAGCTGTATTGACAATGTCACTACAACTTGATATCCTGCCTATATGACTACCATTCAAGTTCGGATTGATAATAAAACCAAGCAATCAGCCCAGAAAGTGCTGAACCAGCTTGGCTTAGATATGAGTTCTGCCATTAAAGTGTATTTAAAGCAAATCACCTTACATAACGGTATACCATTGCGTTTGGTCACGCCCAATGGTTTAACACCCGATGACGAACAAACTATTTTGCAAGCTTCAGCTGAAGCCAAGCGTGGACATAATGTCACTAAACCTTTATCGGTTAAGCAGGCTATTCAGTATTTGAAGGATCTCTAATGCACATCCAGTATCATAAACAGTTCGAGAAGCGGTTTGCAAAACTACAACCCCAACTTAAGAAAAAAGTGATTGCTACAATTACTCATTTTGCTCATGATCCATTCAACCCAGTACTGCATAATCATGCATTAGCTGGTCGATTGGCTGGCAAACGAGCTATTTCCGTGATGGGAGACATGCGCATCATTTTTGAAGAATACAACAACTATGTTTTGGTCGTAATGCTTGATGTGGGAACACATAATCAGGTATACTGAATACATATGATAGCATTATTCTTAGCCCTCGCTTTAGCGACCATTCAACCACATACCACCACATTGGCCAGTAATCAACTGGTAAAAGTGACCGGTGTGACGGTAAGTGATGTGACGACAACCGAAGCCGAAGTCACCTGGAAAAAACAGGCCGCGGCCTTGAAATATCAGGTACGGGTGAAAGATGCCCAAGGTGTTGTGGTGGTGAAACAAAAAACCGATCGGCGGCGATTAACCGTAACTGGGTTAACCGCTGGCACAACGTATTCCGTGCAAGTGCGCGCTATGCGTAAAGCTAAAACTGGCCCATGGTCCAAGGCGGTAGCATTTACTACCGTGGCAGAAGAAACTTCCTTGTATGATGATTTCAAAGCGGTTGCCGGCACATCAACTGGTGAGTGGCAGAATTTAACCTATGGCACCAGTGGTGATGCTACCACTGTGGTGGAAGTGAATCCCGATGGCACCACGGCTTTTACCTTAGATCTCGGCGGTCTGGTCTTTGGCTTACTTGATCCTGACGCTAAAACGTTTGCCAGTACCTATGACGAAACTGGCGCGGTCTTTACTGCCGAAGATGATGACTTGTTTGGTGATGTCACTATTACGATTGTGAATAATGGAAACGACACGGCTCAAATTACCTTCGAGGGTTTGAATGTGCCGGTGGCTGGCATCAGCAGCCTTACCGCAGAAGGTACCTTGTACGACGATTCGGTTGATTTAGATTACACCATCACTTTTGCCGATACCTTAACGGCTGAAGGTGTGATGAATCTCACCAAAGCGGAATAGATTATTTTTTCATCTCCCACACACCCCGCTCGGCCGAATCGGGATCATCTGGATTTTTGCGACGACGTTCAAAGTCTTGTTGCCTTTGTTCATCTTCTTCATCCATTTCTGGAGTTGGTGCATGAATACCCATTTCCGGTTGATCCACTGGAGTAAGTGGTACCTTCACTTCTCCCGAGTCATCATTCACCCACTTATCCCATGCGACGTCTTCATCACTATCCACATCACTCTCGTCTGGCTTGTCGGCATCTTCATCATCATTTTGTCGCCGGCGTTGTACCTCTAAGCGTGGTCTTGGTTCCATATAATTATTTAGTAAATTGTAAGGCGAAGCCGCGGACTTCTTTGTCCATGGCTTTTTGTAAACCATCGATAAACTGTTGACCACGAGCACCAATGTCAGAAACGCTGGTTGTATCTGTAGTATATCCAGTATTGGCTTTGAGTAGACCGGCTTCAACCAGAGGTAAATAATCTTTGGCCGTCGGTAACACTTTTAGTTTTACTTCTTCGGCGAACCCTTGAAACATGTCATCGAAGGTTTGGATAGATGGTGGCTGCATGAAATTATGAAAGTAATACTCAGCACCCGCTTGATCCATAAAATGCACAGTGCGAATGTGATCGGGTTTACCTTTGGCACCCATATACATGGTGGTCATCAGATACCAACGACCATGGGCATACAACACAATAAACTGGCCATCTTTACTGACCATGTCCGGTTTTTTTAATTCCTCAATCACTTGTTGAATAGCTGTGTCAGAAAGTCCCATAGTATGAGTAATATCATATCTTATTTACAAAATTGTCAAATTAACGGTGATACCGTAAAGTAAGTCACTATGTTTAGTACCATCGAGTACAAACATACATTTTCAGTTCGTTGACAACTCGTCTTCGACATAATTCTAACCTGTTTTATGACGAGTTAGAGTCGCATAGACGACCAATAAAATCACAATCCAAATAAACGCCAAGACAAGAAAGAGGTAACGCAATGTTCACGACCATTCTTTTTGTTCTCGGAATGTTAATGGCCCGAGTGCGGCGTCTGTCGCACAGGGCGTCCTACCGTTTCGGTCGGACCAACAGGACGTTAGTTGACTCGCGGCATGACATCGACAGCTG
>CAYZUI010000188.1:0-17234 GCA_964481945.1 uncultured Gammaproteobacteria bacterium | reverse complement strand
AAGGCAGATCTTGGCTTGTCGGATAATGCGATACATGGTTCTTCCCCAGGCTTGCCCATGATAGTATTTGCGCAACGGTGAATCAGCGGCCAAATGTTCAATGCCATATCCCCACACATCAATTCGGACATGTTTGGCTAATTCTTCCAGGGCTTTAGTAGCGTCGTTGTGTACTCGCGTAAACCCGCCAATAAAGACTACATCATAGAGCTTGGTTGAAATATCCTGCACAGTGGTAAGAATCGATTCATCAAAACCAATTGGCAAGTAAGCACTGTCTGGCCCGATTGCTCGAATGCGTTCCACGAAATGGGGGAATGAGGTCAGAATCAAATCATACGGTTTTACAAAAACTCTTGGCGGTAATGGTGAAGCAATTTGACCAACTAACAATTTGACCCGCTTTTTCAAACTGCGTAGCGTCAGTGGATCACAAAAACTAATGTTCTGCATATAGAGAATATCCGGCTGGAAATCTGCTATTTGAGCTTTGAGGACTTTGTATAGAGTCAGTCGATTAAAACCTGGCCAATGACGCACGGTGAGGCGATGCTCTTTCGCCCACTGAAATTGTAAGGTTGTGTTGTCTGCAATAACATCACGAGCGGTATATCCGAGGGTGGTGAGATGACGAGAATAATAGTCTGATGTGCCAAAGCGTTGTTGCAGAAAGGTGAGTAACTGTGCTTGATACGATGCCGTACATAATTCTGGCTGTTGTGCATAGACAGTACGAACGTATTCCGGATAATAGGTATCTACCAGTAGGATGCGTTTAGTTGCCATGGCGGTAGTGTACTGTATAGAGCAATATATTCTTGAAAAATAAAAAGGCATTACCGAATAGGAGATAGACTAGATTATAGATTTTTAATCCAAAACTAGGGCAGTGCAGCCAGACGAGGCGTAGGTGTACGAGCAAATTTGCTGGCGACTTAATACTAAACAGTTTTTTCCAAGCTTCCTGATAGGACAGGATTTTTTTCTTTGGTCGAAATCCGGTCAGATCATCTTTCAAATAGACGACCGCCGTATTGGCAATCATCAGTGGTAGCCCAGCCGCTTTGATACGTAAACCATATTCGTAGTCAGCTCCGTAATGCGGAAAACGCTTTTGATCAAAATTCCCAATGCGCTTAATCACTGCCACCGGAATGAGCACCCCTCGACCAGATACGGTATCCACCGCACTGACATACGGTTTGGTTTGGTCATATTGGATCTGTTCATAGCGATAGGGTTTCCAGTGTACGGTAATACCGGCATCTAAAATTTTATTTCGATCTTTAATGTCTTTACAGAGCGATCCCACAACCGCCCCATGATTTTTTTCACTGGCGTTCACTAAGGCTTGCAGATAATTTGGTTCAACAATGACATCATCATTTAAACTCAATACATAGTCCGTTTCAGCGGCCATCGTCAGAACATCTTGAATACCTTTATGCATGGCACCAGTCCACCATAACTGGCCATTGCCGGTTAAGATGGTTGTGTCAGGATAGGTGTCCTGAATAGCCGTGGCTGTACCATCGGTTGATCCATCATCGACAATAATAATCTTGTATTCACGATAGGTTTGACGATGTAGATACTGTAGGCACTCCAACGTCGTATCTTTACGATTATGTACTGGAATCACAATAAAGATCATAGGGATTTGTTTTTCAACACGATCAAGTAACTATCACCCCGTCCTAAAGCATCTTGGAAGCGCGTCAATGGCAGACGTAGCCAGCTAAAAAGTAAGGCCAGACCAACTTGCCAGCGCTGGCCTGTCCCTACCCAGATGGGGTTTGGTTGGCCAGGCACTGCGGTAGAGTGATTGGCTAGAGTTTGCATAACCAGCCAATCATTCGGTGTAGAAGTGTGAATGGATGTTAATGCTAAGCCAGTGGCTTCAGCTAAACGAGCAATGCTTTGATCGGTAAAAAAGTTCATGTGATAGGGGATGTGCCAGTTAATCCATTTGCGACCGGATCGGGTTCGGTTGAAACTGTTGATATTGGGAAAACTGATAATGATTTGGCCACCGGGTTTAAGTTTTTGTTTAGCGTTGCGCAGGAATGCGATTGGATCAGGAATATGTTCAAGTAGTTGGCTCATCGTGATTGTATCAAAAAACCCATCCGCGTAGGGTGCATCAGTGAGGTCGCCAAAAAAAATATTCAACCCAAGTTTTTGAGCAACGGGCTCGACGTTGCGATCATACTCGGTGCCATAGGCTTCTGCTCCTAGAGTGGAGATATCGAGCAGTGAAGCTCCATCACCACAACCGACGTCTAGTACCCGTTGACCAGGCTGAACGTGATAGTGACAGGTATTACGCGTACCACGCAACCAGCTCATCATTTGAAACAATTTGCCCGGCCGATACGTAGCTGCCTGACGGACAGTATCGATCGTAATATTTTTTCTCGGATAGTAATTGGTATAGAGTTGACTAAGCTTGTCGGGGGATAATTCGGGAACGCTTTGGGCAAAACCGCAGGCCGTACACTGGTAGATTGAAAATGTTCCAGGGTAGCCGTAGCGATCGTCAAACAACTGTGTGTAAAGGGGTTGAGACACCCCGGCACAAATTTTGCAATCCATAAAATCGCCTTATTCTACCTATTGGCAATGGGTTCGTCAAGCTGGTATATTCGACAAGATTTTCTGATAGAGCTCATGGTAGCGGTGGGCTTGGAGCGTATCCGAAAAATGTTCTTCGATTCGTTTTCGTGATTGATCGCGCATGGTCTTGAGCCTCGTTTCATCTTCCAGTGCCCACTCGATACCGTGTGCCAGTGCCTGGCTATCCTCTGGCGCTGCCAGATACCCGGTTTGCTGATGAACAATGATATCGGGCAGTCCGCCCACGTTAAAGGCCACACAGGGCGTACCGCAGGACATGGCTTCGAGTATGGTGTTTGGTAAATTATCTTGGCGCGATGGCACCACTAAGATATCAGCGGCATTATAAATAGTGGTTAATTTTTCTTCACTATCAATGTACCCCAAATAGTAAACTGGCCAACCGATATCATCCAATTTTTTGGTACGCGTTGCACCAACCACTGCTAAGACGATGTTTTCCGCAATGGGTCGCTGGCGTAACACCGTCAAGGCTTCTAACAGTAAATCAAAACCTTTTCGTTTATCTTCAATCGTATTTGCCACAAACAACACAATTTTTTTATTGGTTGGTAAATGTAATTGGAACCGTTGTTCGTTGATATCCTTTGGTTGAAACGTCTGGACATCAATACCGTTAGGAATGACTTGCACAGGACGTTTCGAGAACAGCGCACTACGCTTAGCACAATTGCCGAGCCACTGGCTAGGTGTCACAATGGTCAGCTGATCAATAGCTGACCACGCCGCTCGTTTCCGTCGCCACACCCAGCGATTGACATCGAATCCAGATTCTTTTTCCGGACGATTATAGGCGTTGTATCCGGCAATATACCGTTCATCATCTGGATAGTGTTCAGCACCGCCCAGTGGCCACAGATCATGGAGCGTCCAGACTAATGGCCAGGGCCATTTGGCTAGTGATTCAAGCCGCAGGAATCCGCCATTCACCCAGTGCAAATTCACCACGTCTGGTTGTAGTTGGGACAAACGTGTATAGATCAGATCAGGAAACCAGGCTGTTGAGTAGTACGGTTTTATTGGCGCAGTCGTGTGCGTGAACCAGCCTGGTATTTCATCGATAAACAGAGAAAGATTATGAATCTTATGCCACAGAGTGGAATGAATGGTTTTACCGTGGACAGTTGCATCCGTGGTATCTTTAAATTTTACCACCATGTGCCCATCAATACCTTGTTTCAAGAGGCCACAGTGTAATCGATAGGCTGCCCGTGAACCGCCTCCGCCACCAATATCCATTGCGCTCAATTGTACAACTTTCATGATACGATACACTATACTATACTGGAATAATATAGTACAATCGACCTCATGGCTGTGGTCAATTTTATCTTCGTCTATATCCTGACCGGCTTCATTTTAAGTTGGGTATTACTGGTTCTCTTCAAAAAAGATCTTCATCATCGCACGTTGTTGTATCTCGCGGGGTACGGCATGGCACCATTACTGGTTTCATTCACGCTGAATTATTTATATCACTTTTTCCCTCATCAGCAGTGGTGGTTTTATAATGGCATTATCTATAGTCTTTGGATAGCCTGTTTATTGGTACTCATCTATTTTAGACGTGCTGACGATTTTAAAAACATTAAGTTATCGATTCGAACGTCATGGCAAACTGTGCGGCGATCATCGCTGACCGCAAAAATAGTATTAGGATTTATCGTTCTTACCGTGGGTTTTGTCTTCGTACGTGGCCAATTTTATCCGAATTTATGGGCCGATGCCATTTATTATTTTCAACAAGGACACGTCTATAGTATCGATCGGTCGTTAGATCGACTGACTACTCTTATACCATTTTCGGAAGACGGCAGTGGTTACATCATGAATCCTTCCATTCGGCCCGCTCTGCCGGTGCTGTATTCATTTTTTTATACTTCAGTTGATCAAAAAAATATTTTTATTTTTTCAGGAAGTTTCCTGTATTTTTACTATTTTATTTTAATGCTCGGTATTTTTGCATACATCCTGAAAAAATTTCATTTTGATTATGAACGGATACTGATTGGCCTATCGTTATGCGTCAGCAGTTACTATCTCATCAATTTTGTTATCTTTGGATTTAAAGAAATTATTTTAACTTTTTTTGTATTGATTGCATTGCTTATTAGTCATCTCATTGCTCAACCTACCACTCAAAGGCCATTCGTGTGGTCAGGAATGTTGGGTGCACTTATCGGCTTGTCTGTGTTTATTAATCTCAGTGGGGTGATTATTGGAGGGGTGGTCGGTCTGGTATACTTAATTGAATTATGTGCCACTAAAAATAATTTCAAAAAAGTACTGTTCAGTATAATAGTCACGTGCAGCTTTATAGTACTGATGAGTGCCGGTGAACTAAAAAATGATTTCACTTTTTTTAACCAGGTGAAGCCAACCAACGTAGGTAGAACCGAGGTGAATGAATATAGCGCATACAGAATTGTAGAGACCCCAACTCCTCTTCCCACCGTTCCTGAAGTTTCTGTTCCAGAGGTCACCACCACTCCTGAAGTGATTCCTTCGGACACAGCCACGACTCCAACCATCAGTGAGGTGGCTGACCCAGTCATAATTGATGAAAATATTGATGCTCGTCAGGTCATGGTTGACTGGGAACTCAAAAAACAGATTTTACTCAAGGGGAAATTCCAGGCTTTTACTCAACCCCAATTTTATGGAATCATTTTTTTGCTGTTTGGTGCCATCTGCATTATTCGAATCATCCAAAAACGTAAACCAGTCTACTTTGAAAAAAACGTCTTAGGGTTTTTCTGGATTTTTTTCTTTGTAGTGACGGATCCATTTTTTTTGAATCCACATCCCCAGGCCTATGTGTTAAGTATCAGTCCAAAATACGTCATCTTACTCGTTCCACTGGCCGCTCTGTTTATTACTATGGATTATGCGATGATCATACACTGGTTGGCAAAAATCAAATTGCGCTATCTCCTGTTTTCATCAGTCCTCATCCTTTTACTTGTGCCGGGTATACGTGCTGTGGCGACGACGACAGTATTCTCTTGGTTTGAGCAAGTGGTACCGCTTTATAATACGTCTGACTACTATATTCACAAATTTGATCTGTTCAGTATAGGTGTGGGCGTTCTATTCCTCGTTCTCAATGGTATTGTCATCTCTCTGCTTGCTACCAAAGCTTCTCAACATCAGCAGCGAGCTGTTGTTCAGCTCTTGTCTATAGCCGGTGGTCTTATTTTTCCATTTTTATTTTTACTGAACAATAATTATCCAATTATTCCAATCATGCGCAATCTCTTTGCCTCCAAAGCAACGAAGATAGAAATAAGTGAAACGAACAGCGTGGCATTAGCCTTTTTAAAAACCATCAACTATCTCAATACAGAAACAGATCAGCAAACGAGAATACTATTTCTTGAAGTACGTCCGGCTATTTATCATCTTGAAGACTATAAGCGTTTTGTAGACAACACCAGCGTGCTGAATCAGCCGGTGAACGCATCAGGTAAAAAATTTGTTGATGTCATGGATGCCAATTATATTGTCATCCGCAGCAATGAATTAGAACAACACACATTTACTCTTCCCGTGGAAATCGACCAAAATTATGGTAGCACAATACTACTTCGGGTCATTCGCTAAGGATTGAAATAATTTCCGATACTGTTGTTGACAGGGTGTGAGAGAAAAGTGCTGCGTCGCATACTGGTAGGCTTGATGTGATAGGGTTTGCCAATCGGTTGGGTGCTGGTTGTAGTGTTGAATGAGCTGCACCATCGTTTCAACAATGGATGACTCGTTAGTATTATCCACCAGCAGACCGGTCACCCCATGCTGAATATGATGATGAATTCCCCCAACATTGGTCACTAGTGGTACCACACCATGAGCCATTGCTTCCATAATTGATAATGGAAAGCCTTCTCGACTGGAGGTCATGATCAACAGATGGGCAGAATTAAATAATTGTTCTTTTGCGCTTGACTCAACAATCTCCGTTTTAAAGGTACAGTCATTTGCATATTGTCGCGTGATTGCAGTTGGAATGTGACCAACCAACGTGAACTGGATCGGTAGATGTGCCTGCCGACACCGTTGCGCAATTTGTCCAATCAAATGGACTCGTTTTTCATACGTTCCTCTACCCAGATAGATCACTTGCCATGGCGCAAACTGTCTGGGTGGATTCGTGGCTGGTATGACAACTCCATTTTCAATAACGGTCAAACGATTTTGGTAGTGGGCTGGCAGGTGATAGGTGGCATACAACTCCAGTAGATTACGATAAATTGCTTGATTAATCACAATTCTACGTTGCAGATACGGCACACACTGTGTGGTGATATGTTCACTGGACCCATCTAGCGCATGAGTAAGATCAATCGTGTGCACCTGTGGCGCTAAATGAGGCAGCAACTCATAAAAGAACGGGCTGATTGAACCAAACACAACTGCGTGCGGATGTCGGTTGATGGCTCTCGCCATGATGCCGAGGTAAATTGAAAAACCGACCATGGATGAAAGTGGCTTGGCTAGATCACGCACAGTGCCAGATTGTGTATAGACGTTCAACAAAGTGGTGGTGGTATCGGTGGGTTGAGTAAACACAATCAGCGGTTTTTTTTCTGCCACGGTTGCGACAATATGACTGTGCACTATTTCTGCACCGCCAATACCATAGGAATGAAAGAAAAAATAATAACCTTGGGGATTGTTTACGTTATACCATCTACCAATCCAAAACCCCACCATAAAACCCACCCGACGGATCATTTTTTTAACAAAACGGTACACGGCTAACACAGCACCAGTAACCAGCCAGCCAGTAATGTCTTTACTGTACTGCCGGGCTACTCTCCAAAAAAAATAATTCACTTTGCCACGGCGTAATTGATGGCGTAAAAAACGTCCTTTGGTCAGAATATTTTTTCCCGGGCCAGTGCGCTGTTGCGATTGTTGAGTCATGGAAGCCGAATGAATGCGATAGCGTAGTAACGGTTGGGCAATTTTTTCAATGCGGCAGCCATCAGCAGCCAGACGCAACCACAAATCATAATCTTCGGCATTATCTTGGCCTGCAGCATAGCGGTACTGTTTGAGTGTATCGGTTCGGCCCATGATCGATGGGTGGGCGATACAATTCGATATCGGTAAGTACCGTTGAATATCCTGTGCTGAAATATGACGTACATCATCTGACCATTCTCCGGCCATGAGGCCTTGCCGATCCATTAAAGCAACCGTACTCGCTACCACAGCGCAAGCTGGGTGATTAGCCAGGTACTGGCTTTGTACGAATAAGCGGTTCGGATCCGCAATATCATCTTGGTCCATCCGAGCCAGGTATTCACCTTTCGCTTCCTGCAGACCGATGTTCAACGTACCAATCAATCCAAGATTACGTGAATTGGTCAATACGCGGATACGCGGATCCGAGTAACGGTTGATCAGTGCTGCGGTATGATCGGTTGAACAGTCATTGATAATCAACAATTCAAATTGTTGGAAGGTTTGGTGCAAAATGCTATCGATGGCTTCTGTGATATAGCGTTCACCATTATAAACCGGCAGCAACACCGTAATGACTACATTAGACATAGGTTTGCTTTAGCCAGCGGTAGGTATGTTCGATTCCTTCAGTGAGAGGGGTCAGTTGATAGTTGATGAATGATTGAAGCTTTGTGGTATCTAACACAATGTTGGGAACGTCAAACTGGCGAGCAGTGGTATACTTCACTTCAAAATCACCGGTTTTTTCCCGGATGATCGATAACAGCTCATTCAACGAATGCCCCTGACTTGAACCAACGTTAATGATTTGATTAGCAATGTTCTTATTGATTAATGTATGGATAATATTGGCAACGTCCTTAATGTAGATGTAGTCTCGAACAATTTCGCCATCACCCCAAATAGTGATTGGTTCTTGGTTGATTATTTTTTTTAGCGTAACATTAATAAAACCTTGCTTGTCTGAAATGTGGTATTCTCCGAACGGATTGGATAACCGCACGATCAGGTAATCAAGCTGATGGAGGTATTGATACAGGTACAGATATTTTTCTATAGCCAATTTGTTAATACCATGGGCTGAAATGGGATACGTTGGGTACTCTTCAGTCACCAGTTTATGTTCATCAGTTAAACCGTAGACCGTACCTCCAGAAGACAGAAAAATAATTTTTGGTACGCCATGCTGTTTGAGCAAGTCGAGCAGATGAATAGTGCTTTTCACATTTGAGTCGATATCTAGCATGATGTCATGACTGGATGGAATAGTCGTAGATATCGCATGAATGACCAGATCTATTGTATAGGTGTTTAAAACGGTTTCAACCGTATCTTTTTTTGTAATGTCACCTTGAAAATATGTATAAGCGGGGCTTGGTTGGACAGCTTGGCGACCGAATACAACAAGATTATATTCATCTTTTAACTCGTTAATTAAGTTTCGACCGATGAACCCCAAACCACCCAGCAGCAATATAGTCTTTTTCATCGCGTTATTAAACCATCTTTTTGTCAGTGTGACAATCAAGTCTGTTCAGAGGTCAGTAGTGATTGATAAAGTTGTTCGTAATGAGTAATCATTTTATCAAGCGTAAAATGGCTAACAATTTTTTCCCGAGCCGCTAATCTCATCTCATTGAAATTTTTTGCATTGAGCAAATAACTCAATCCAGCAAATAGATCCTTCACGTCATTGTTTTTTGCAATGTACCCATTCACTCGATGATCGACAATTTCAGGCGTACCTCCGACATTAAATGCTAGCGTCGGTAAACCACACGCCATGGCTTCTAATATTGTCAGACTGAAATTTTCAGCGATTGATGGCGAGAAAAAAATATCACCGGCACTGTAATATTTTACTAGTTTAGTTTTATTGTCGACATAGCCAATTTGCTGTAAATTAGGTAAATCGCTGAAGGCAGGATTAATCCCACCGATACTTAAAAAAATAATATCCTGACGACTAGAGAAGTGTTTCATGATATCTTCAGCAAATTGCCCACCTTTCCAAGGGTTGCTTAAGCCTCCGGAGGCCAAAAAAACAATGATACGTTTTTGTTGTGGTAAACCAAGTTCTGCCCTGATTTTTTCTTTGTCTTTTGGAATAAATAAGTTTGTATTAATCCCATTGTGAATCAAGTAAATCGGCTTGTCCTTCAGGAAGCTATGGGCTATTTTATTTTTTAGCCACATGGATGGCACAACGATATGAAAATTTGACCGTGGCAATACGAATCGTTTGATGTGATAGAGCAGTGCCGAAGAATCCCACGTGTAGAGTTTTGGAGTAAGCTGTTTATGTTTCCGGCACATTTTTCCTTGTTCACAGCGCTGACAATCCAGTGAATGTGCCGCATGACCAAGCATTGGCCACATATCGTGAAACGTCCAGACCGAAGGTTTTTTCCTCGTCAGGAGAGGCAGAGCAAGCAAATTAAAATATGAACCATGTAAATTATGATAGTGGACAATATCGGCTTGGGTAAATTCTGGTTTTTTTAGTAAAAAATACGTGTTCAGATAAAACATATATTCTAAGCCCAGGAACAGATTAGCGTAGGTGGCTATCTGTGAGCAGCGAATTTTATGAATAGTCGGATCTGTAGATTTTTTGTGACCAACCAGCATGCTGGTATTCCACGATAACTTCATCGCGTAATGAATGTATTCAGAAA
Organism: uncultured Gammaproteobacteria bacterium; assembly: GCA_964481945.1. GTDB lineage: Bacteria > Patescibacteriota > Patescibacteriia > UBA9570 > UBA9570 > UBA9570. The sequence goes on along the minus strand of CAYZUI010000188.1, from coordinate 6,948 downwards.
TTTCATAGGCACCTCCTCCAATGTCACCGCCATTGATTTGTAGTAAATTCTTTCGCATCGTTACTATAATAATGTGTCTGGCCGGTTACGTCTACCATAAAGCATCCACCAAACGAGATCTTTACTATACTGCCAGGCTACTTGGATAATGAAATTATTCATTTTTCCGTGATGCAATGAGTTCCGTAAGAAACGGCCTTTAGTGGTAATGGTGAGCCATTGCCCAGCTGGTAGGCCAAATCGTTGGGTCATGGAATTGTGATGCACTCTATACAACAGCAAAGGTGTAACTATTTTTTCAATATTTTGGTGATCAGCCACTAGTCGCAACCATAAATCGTAATCTTCAGCATTGGTCTGATATTCAGTGTAATGGTATTTCTTGAATAAAGCTGTTCTGCCCATAACCGTAGGGTGAGCAACACAATTAGCTTTGGGTAGGTGTTGTCTGATCGCTGCTGCAGAAGTATATTGTCTGTCATCCGACCATTCGCCAATTACCTGGCCGGGTTGGTTGATCATGGTAACCGTACTGCCAACGACAGCACAGGTCGGATGACTATCCAAATAGTGGCTCTGTATGAATAAGCGGTCCGGTGTAGCAATATCGTCTTGATCCATGCGCGCTAGATATTGACCACGGGCTAGATCAATACCTTCATTCAGAGTAGCGATTAAACCTTGATTGGCGGCATGCTGAATACATCGAATGCGGTTATCATGATAACTTTGAATAATCTGCGCGCTTTGATCGGTTGAACCATCATCGATGATGAGTAATTCATAATCGGTGAAGGTTTGTTTTATAATGCTGTCAATTGCTAACCGCAAGTATGCTCCACCATTATAGACTGGCATCAGCACCGTGACTTTAGGTGCTCCTACAATTGTATCCATGCTGCTGGTATAAGATCAGTCGTATCGAAGGCTGAATTATTGAACCATTGCTTTGGTGCAATCACAATTTTTTGGTCAGATGGATTAAGCCAGGCTCCCCACCAACTAAAACTACTGTTGGCAATAATATGATGTTGGCAGTGGGACATCAACACTAATTCTTCATAGTCGTGTAATTGGCCATTGGAAACATAGGTGACAGATTGGGGGAGCGGTAAGTGTTGTTTTACCCACTCCATATCGTCTGAAAATATGTAAAAATGGGGCTGGGAGATATGTTGAGTAATATAATCTATCGCAGCTTGATAATAGGTTACCGAACTTGCCCCATGAAATTGGTTCGTCACGGGATTAGAGATATAATCGCCACGGCGGACATGCAATGAAACAGCGTTAGCGTCCTCGATGGGTGCAATTCCATTCGCTTTGAGAGAAATTTCCCGGCGGAGTTGAGTAGACACATCTTGAAAATATTTATCTGATTGCCAGTACCCTTCAAGATACACTGGTGGCTGTAGGTTCAGCATTAATGGATCATAGCGAAAAGTTTTTTCAACGATATATGTTGGTTTCTCGGGACGTAGTCGACGGCGCACAGCAGGCAACAGACCAGGGCGATCGTCTACCCTTAAACGATAGATCTCTTTTGGAGTAGCCAGGTCAGCCACAATATTAAAATATGCCAAGCTGTACTGGCGTGGTACCTCGTTCTGGTTGACTTGGGCATAACCCGACACGTCTAATTTGAGTGGTGCATTTGTACGCAGTGCCAAGGATCGACCAAACGCATACTGAAACAGCTGATTACCTAATCCTCCGCTCAATTTCACAATTACAGGTGGCACTTTTTTTAAATTAAACAGGTGCTGATAGATAGTTTTATGTTTCAGAATATAGTCTGGTAGATCAGCTTCATCAAGCCAGAAGGTGAAATTTCTTCCGATAAAATCCTGATTCTTTTTTATTTTTTTCTCTAGCTGGGATGTTACGACAGCATTATTAAATTCCTGATGGCCGTAGGACTCCAATTTCTTTTTAATTTGTTCCACACCTCCTTGATTGGTAAAATGCCAACCGCCATTATCAATGTAGGTGTAGTGCGTTTTTGTAACAGTCCGTAAATGATTTAGGCAGTTTTGTCTGATATTCTTATATTTTGTCACCAACGTGCCGGCCCATGGTTCGCTGGAACGATTATTTAAATAATACGCATAGACTTTTTGCCGTAATTTGTAGATATCATCTTTGGTAAAATCGATCACGGCAGCCGGATTCCAAATTTCATCCACATCGCCAACAAAACAGATATCATCATCCTGTAAATTGACCAGGGCTTTTTTGATGGATTCCTTCTGGTAGAATTCTTTTAGCCAATGCAATTGGTCCGGCGGCACGTTATCCGACGTTAAGGCATTGTTGATAATTTCTTTTTCTAACGTATCACTGGTACTATTCTGCAAGCGACTGCGTAATTCCGCCTCACTAATTGGAACGTCAGTCACCACATAGTGGATGATTTTCGGTGCGAACTGTGTAAAGCGGTCTTTGTTTTCGGAAAAATAGAGTGGTTTAGGGAGCCCAGAAAAAGTTTCGGCGCACTCAATGATCACAAAATAATCGACATGGTCATATAGAATGTTTAGTCGAATCTCCAGGAGATCAAGCTCATTGAGGAAAGTGAAAACATCGTACCGCATTGGCCTAGCTATCATAGTGGCAGCTTGCGCATGAATAAGCGCAGTTTAAATTTAAGTTTATCCCAATAGCCCAGTATTTTTACATGACGTTTTTTGGGGAAATTGGCGTGGCTATACCACATCGTCTTATAACTTAAGCGTAATAACCCATGATTACGCATGTAACTATCGACTCTTTTTTCAAAGCACTCACCGGCATACAGTGGGTAACGATCCGAAGCTGGATGATATTCGTTGTAGATACGCTGTTTAAACAGTTTAGTCGGCACCATATAGCAATTATCAGAAAAACCATACCCTACGTACCAGTTGGGCAGTTCACTGGTGGCTTCGTGTTTGGCTCCATCTTTGCCGAAGGTAACGCCATTGCGAGAAATAATCCAGGAAGGATTAGCGCAGACATAGCTAGTGTCAGAGTCCATTAATGCTACCCCTTCAGCGATCCAAGTAGAGGTATTCGGTTGATCAATCCATGAATCCGTGGTGAAGTGTAGGATATAATCTGTTTCACAGACGAATAAGCCCACCAATTGACAGCGTGAATAGTAGTAACCACCTTTAAAACTGGATTTTTTAATCCCAAAGCGTTGCAGCGCTTGATCAATATAATCTTCTGCAAAATAATACGCATCGATAATGCCGTTTTGCTTACAGCGTTCGGCCAGTGCTTGAACTTTTTTACGATTAAACACCTTATTGATAATCACTTGACGTTTAGCAAACGGATAATTGCAATGAGCAATTTCTTGTTTCAGCCGGTCACCGGTGAAAATGTACTCGTAATCGTTCTCCCAGCACTGTGTTTCAAAAGTAACGGTTGACATATGATCGGAGCTGACCAATTATTCTATTATGCAGTGCCGGTATGGCTTTTGGTTTAGCGACAAATCCTTCATCAATGGGGCGTAACATCTCATCACTGATTTCAAAATTAGCCGTCCATAAGATATAAAAGGCCCGTTCGATAATATGGGCTTCACCAATGAGCTGCCCATGAGATACGAAGGTGCGCAAATTTTCGTAGAATATTTTCGGCAGTTTTAGAATATTGGCTTTCGGGACAATATAGCAGGCACCGGGTGCAAAGCGGTTATAGCGGGGAATGACCGGTTCCTTGAAGCAAAACCGTAAAAAGTCATCATAATTGTGAAAATATTTAGTCGGGTGGTGATTGATGTTTAAGTACCAACTGTTGTTGATTTCGCAAAATCCACCGTCTGCGGCAAAAAAACAAATTGGCCAATTTTCTTTGTGTTGGCGATAATCTTCAATGGGCGTGAAGTAAGCATTGTTGATAATGCGGTTAAAGTAGGCTTGCGATACATGACGCGGAAAAATATTGCCCTTCGTAAAAATAGTGCAATCCGGCAGCTGATCATAATGATCGATAATGAAGGTAAAATAATCGTACATGTTGTAACCAATATTCGGACTTTTCACTACTTTTTTTGGATCCACAGTATAGGGATAGATCTCCGTATCGCCTTTATCATAAATTAGGTAGCGATCGGTATACTCTGGTACCCAAGACACATCATTGTTGTAACTGGATACGACCAACCAGTTACTCTTTATCTTAGTTGGTTTAAAATAGTCGGAGTGAAGTTTGATGTAGGCATTCAATTCCGCCAGACAGGTAGCATAGTCGCTGATTTGACCAGCTCGGTCGAGATAAAACCAATTTTTAGTTAGATTATAGCTGCAGCTCCAATAGCCATCTGACGTGTTATACGCTGCCCAATATTTTGGGGCAATACAGTATTTCAGTCGATCGCTTAACCAGGCCGGAAACCAAGCGAAACTTGAATTGGACAAGATCAAATAGTGTGCATTTTTCACGATGACGTAATCTTTGGCAATGTTAAAGTGCATCACTTGAAGATGTGGAAAAAATTTTCTAGCTGTTTTCACGTCATCGGTGATGACCACAAAAGTAAAATTCGGATTAATGGTTTTCATGTGTCGCATGGCATCATCCCAATACTGTTGTGTCAAAAATAAATCTGGATGATGGGTATATTCACCGCCACGAAAATTCAGCACGCAGACGTCATCACTGGCATAGTCATAACACTCATAGTCTTTTTTCACTTTAAGCCATTCCCGAATCTCATCTTTGTGGTGCAGAATGTACTCTTCGCCCTGCATGATACCATCAATTTTTGTGTGATCTGGAATGTTAATAAGGCGAGTATCAATGGTGCGAATATCCCAATTTGAGTTACTCGGCAGCAAGAGACGGCGCTCATTATAATACTGTGTGATGCCGTCTGGCAGCTTGGTCGGAGGCCCACCTTCTGGGCTCAGACCACCAGTTACCGGTCGGCCAAAATCCAGATTTAAAAAATCGTTGCATTTAAATTTTTCTGGAGACTGGATACCAAAATCATAGCCTTTGTCTTGGGCGATGACTCGGGTGGTGACATAGCACCACAGCTGGTTGCCGAGGCCTTGACCTTTATATATTTCTGTGACGATCACACTTATCCGAGTAATTTTTTTAAATCACGTTTGAAATAGCGAAATCTGGATTTTACTTTTTTATTTCGATGAAACCCAAATGACTTAACCACCGTTTCTTCACAATCGGTTTCATGACTAAATCGTGCGGCTATGTCGACGGGTGCAAATTTGATACCATAATCTTCGAGCGGTTTTTTATAATAGACACAGAGCACTCCATCTTCATGATAAAAACCAGTTTGATTATCGGTAAAGGGTAAGCCGAGTACAGTGAGCGCGTTTAACAGTTTTTTACTGCGCCAAGAGAATCCGCCGTTACCGACCCGCACATTCACACCTTCTTTGGTAAAATGCGTATCTTTTGGCCAAGGTGCACCAATATAATCATACTGAAAGAAAATCTTGTCCCACTGCTGTGGACGCAACACATAGCCATCATTTTGCACTAGCAAAGTAAAATCTGTTTTAATATACTCTTTCAGACGATACAGTACAAAATGATTATATCCTTTATAATCTAATAGTTCGATGGGAATAACCGTAATACCGACGTCGTCCAGTTGGCGTGGTTCATGGGTTAACAAAAGCGTTTCATGAAAATCGATACCCCTCATGCTTTGCTGCAGAGCATAGATCGTTTCATCAATTTTGGTACAGGCTACAGCACACAGCGTAACCGTCGGGAGCTGAATTCGATTCATACTGCTCATTGCCAAAAACTATACATGTTTTTGTGTATTTCGTAATCCATGTGTTTCAAATGGCGAACCGGTTGTTCTTTAGCCCAGGCGAACACTTCACGAATAGTTGCTTCAATGTCAGTGTCATCCTTAAAGTTAAGGAGTTGTTTAGCACGATCATGATTACAGAAAGCATTTTTCACTTCATGTCGACTTTCCAGATGCACAATGTCAGGATGATAACCAGATTCACGAGCAATGGTTTGTACTAAGCCTGCAATGGTATTCAGTTCGTACTCATGATCAGCCCCGAGATTAAATATCGTACAATCTGGACGATGCATAATTTTTTCGAACGGTTCCATGTAATATTTAATATCCGAGAAGGCTCGAGTTTGTTTGCCGTCTCCAAATAAAGTAATAGGTTCTCCGGCCAGTGATTTTCTGATCCAGATGCCAATGACATTCCGATATTTATCCCAGATATTTTGGTAGATGCCAATGACATTATGTGGACGAATGATGGTATAGTGCAAACCGAATTGGTCGTTGGCTTGTTTGATATCCATTTCTACGGCGTATTTGGCAATACCATATGGATCGGCTGGGGCAGGTGTTTGGCCTTCTTTGAAGGGCGGCTCACCATGACCATAGACTGCCATGGATGAGGTAAACATCAGTTTTTTTATATCATGTTTAATACAGTTGTTGATAACATTCACTGAACACAGTAAATTATTGGTGTAATTAAAGTGTCTGATAAACGGAGAGAGACCTTCAGCAGCGTAGGCGGCAAAATGGTAGACATAATCTGGTTTGTTTTCTTCAAAGATGCGTTCGAGGGCGGTACCATCAGCCAAATCATTATCAAAAAATTTATCCGCCGCTACCAAACGTGGATCAACAAAATCAGCATAGCCGCCAGATAGGTTATCGACGCCAATGACGTCATAGCCTTGATCAAGCAAGTGTCTCGAAAAGTGAGAGCCGAGCAGGCCTGCCACCCCTGTAATTAAAACTTTATCCACAGTGATTATTTCTTAATAATTGAACGCCACCAGTACTTCATACCGATTTTATATTTGTCTAGTATATATTGGTATTCATTTTTTTTCAAGGCCTCGGTAGCCTCGGTATTTGATATTTGGTGTGCCCCAACTCTATTCACTACAGTGATGGTATTCACAATTTTTGGTGGTCCATAGGCATCA
>CAYZUI010000187.1:0-5821 GCA_964481945.1 uncultured Gammaproteobacteria bacterium | reverse complement strand
ATTGTTCAGTAGGATTTAATTTTTCTCATCTTTCTTTATGCGTCAAACTCTTTCCCTGGCCGCTATGCTTGCCTCTACGGTTGTCCTAGCTGGTTGCATCGGCCGTACGTCTCAACCAGTGCGTGTTCCACCGAGCAGCGATAGCACTACCAACACTGCCACTACGGCCAGTAAAACCTTTGCCATTGGTGAGGAAGCCACCATTGGTGGTATTGTGCACAAAGTAGTGTCGGTTCAGCAAATGGATGTTATTCCGGCCTCTGCCACGTTGCCTGAATGGGAGATTATTGCTGAAGATACTCCGGCCGCAGCTGGGTTTACCTGGGTCCACATTCTTGGTGAAGTTACCAATACCACCAAAGAGCCCAAAACCTTAACTTCCACCGGCGTGTATATATCCGATCCAGATGGTAACCAGTTCGAGGTTTCCACGGATACCACCATTTATGTCGACAGTGATAAATCACCAATTTACATCAGTCTGCAGCCAACCCAAACCATCGAGTGGGATGGATATTTCCAGGTGCCAGCCGATACCACAGATTTGATATTGGTTGGTAACGATTTATCATTCTTGCCGGAAGGTGAAGTGAGAGTAGATTTAGGGTTGTAATTCCTCCGGATAACCCACCACTACCTCGCCGGCCGTACCAGTTGGAAAATCAAACATGGCATTGGCGGTTTCAACCAGTTGAGCCTCAACGGTTTGTTGATCGCAGTCCCGCGCGGCAGAGAAGGCTTCGTTGACGTAAATTGTTGGCCCGGCGGCGGTGTATTCAACGCGACGTAAGCGCAAACCGCTCGGTACAACAGAGACATACTCGACTTCAGCGGTGATTGGACCAGCTATGGTAGCCAACAAAATTTGACCGTATAAATCCTCTTCCGGAGTAACGGCGCGTTTGACCGGAAACACTTCACCGCAGCTGGAGCTGGCTTTGGGGAAATATAACGTCACCAGTTGTTCACCTTCACCTGCCACCACTGCTTCCGTAGTTTCAGCGTCGGCTTCAGTTTCGGTGGCGTCTTCTTCTGGTGGCGGCTCAACTAAACCAGCCTCATCCTCGGTCTCATTCGTATTCGTTGTGGCGTTTCCGCCAGAGGCGGATTCGGTATTTGTGTTCGTATTGACATTACTGGCCGCATCACTGTTTGCGTTGGTTTTCTTCTTTTTGCTCTTCTCTGTATTGGTGTTTACCGTCACCGTCTCATTGACGTCTACTGCTGGATCACTAGCCCCAGGCGAGACCAGCAGGTAGGCGAAATAGCCAATTAAAGCGATCAATAGGGCAATCACCACCCCGAAGATCACGTACAAGGATTGGGTTGAGGTTTTTTTCTTCATACCGTAACTATATGCTATGATATAGGCATGTCAAGCAAACCTATCATTTTGGCCGGTATCGTAGTCATCAGTGTATCTGGCTGTACACTGCCGTTCAGCCAGACTGCGGTGTCGCAACCGACAACGGTGGATCCGATCGAGAAATTTCAAGAGAGCGTAGCAGACTTGGGAAGCACCTTGGAATTGGAAACACAGTTACAAACTGCTTTTAGTGGTGTCACGAATCCATCATCCGGCTTGGTCTACCCCATGGCCAACTATACTGCGGCTCGTACCAAAAAGGTCTTCGGGCAGTACATCGCCCCAGACAGTGGGGATCGTTTTTCTGGCTACCATACGGGTGATGACATTGAGGTCAGTGATCTGGCCGCTGTAGTGCCGGTCTATGCTCTGACCGACGTGACGATTGTACAAAAACAGACCGTCAGTGGTTATGGCGGCGTGGTCATTGTGGAATTTGTCGATGCTGGAGTGACATACCATGCGCTGTATGGGCACCTCAAGCTCGATTCAGTGACTGCCGTGGTGGGTGATGCTGTCGCTGGCGGCACACAGCTGGGTGTGTTAGGTGATGATCAATCGGAGCAAACAGATGGTGAACGGAAACATCTCCATTTTGGTCTCTACCCCTATACCAGTACAGAACTCTATGCTGGTTATGTGGCGAACGATGCCGATTTAGTCAATTGGGTGAATCCAGCCGACTGGCTGCGTACTCATGGTGCCACGGCTGGCCTATGATTGACGTTATCATAACCATGCCGCCGTTGGGCCGCCAGGGTTTCTTCATACCAGGGTGATGCCTTGATGGCGGCGGATTGTTCCGGCCCATCCAGGCAGAGAATAAAATAGCCGATACCTTTACGCGCCTTACTGCGCTGCGCATCCAATATATAGCCACCACGTTTGAGCCGACTGACAGATAAGCTGGCAGTACCAGCGATGGCGTCTTCTAATTGTTGGTAGGTGAGTAGCCACACATTTGGCCAGCTGGGCGGTGATAAATGAGCGGGGAAGGCTGGGCGCTTCTCTGTCTTAAAACAATGATCAACTAGTTGTTTTAATACACCATGGGTATGTTCAGTGCGTCGTTCCGTATAGGTTTTTTCTTGTAAATGTGTCTGCTGACGGTGAGCCAGCCCCTGCTCCGGATTTGGCCAATAAATATAAGTGTCATCTCGATCAGCCAATAATAAGTATCCTCTTATAGACAAGTCAACCACTGAAAAGATTTTTTGCACAGAATCTTGCACAACGGCTGCGCTTAACAGATAGGCTGGTTGATAAGGCTCGGGAACAAATTCAGCTTTTCTTAGGCAGTGTGGTTCTAGTCGCTTTTGCCACTCGTGCAGCAGCACTGTTTCTAGGGTATCTTCGCTTAGCCAGGTCTGATATTCAGGAGATTGTTTCCAGGCGGTTAGGGCAGAAACGGTTGCACCTACAAAGTAGTGGCGCCGCATCCGGCCAATTTCGCCAGGTACCCGAAAACGATCCTTTCTTCGATTATAGTTTCCGGCTGGCAAGGCATAGCCAAGCTTCACCATGGACAATAAACTGCCGGCTTGAGCCTCGGTTAACAAATCTTCTAAGTGAGCCTGATTAATCAATCGAATATCGTCTCGGGGTACAAATTTTGGCGGGCAGGGTCGAGCTGCCTGATAGGCTGCCTCCGCGACGGTTTGAATGTTAGCTTCATTGTTACGGTGATGTTCAAGCCATTGCTGATATTGCTCTGACCGGCGAAATTGTTTACCAACGTGTTTGTTCACACTAAAGAAAAATTCGGTTTGTGGATGTTCAGCCCGGATCGGTGCACCGGTTTGTACATAACCACCATTGGCCAAACCACGGATATGGAGTTGACCAGTCCGTTCCGCTTCAGCCGCGTCATCCCATTGTCCAGTCTCAATGTGACGATAAACCAAATGTCCTGGGATAAGTAATTTATTCCAGCCGTCGGAGATGCCGGGTACGGCCTGACTTTGGTGGAGTGCCATCACCGTAAACACTAACAACCGACGTGCTTTCAGATCTGTCGGAGTGGTGTCGGTTAATCCGGCAGCTTCGGCCAGCGCTCGAGCCGTGCGGTTATTCCCAGGTTCAAGCACTTGATCAATCGATACATCCACTGAATCAAGTTGTTTGATCATCGTTTGAATAACAAGTTGTGGTCGTTGGGCGCGATCAACATCAACCAGTTTGGCGATAGCCTCAAGATCAGAATAGGAAACAGCTTCTGACAGAGCACCTTCAATGGCGGCCCCCATTGATCGACCACGCTGCAGTCGTCGAAACAAGTTATTGGCGGCATCGAGCACCGGTTGGTAATGGGCCAGTAAATGCCGCTCCAACGGTGTTACTTCGTTTTCGCGCTGTTCTTGTTCCGGACGCATTCCACGCATGGCCTGATCCTACAATACTTGACGCCCTATCGGCAAGCGCTATACTACCCGTTACCTTAACAATCTGACGGGGAATCCGGTGACCTCTAGTGAGGGAGTCCGGAGCTGTGCCGCAACCGTAAAGCCGGGATACCGTTACAACGTTTTCGCTCTCGAGCAAGAGCAAACTATGATCAAACGCCTACTGACTATCTATGTACCCGCCGCCGTTGTGTTGGCTACCGCCACACTGGCCGCGGTTTTTTTGTTCAAAGATGCTGATCCGGAATTGGAGAATGTGGAGTTTGTCACCACGGAAAACGCTGAAATTGAAGAGGGGAATAGAATCACAGAAAACGCTGAAGAGGCAGAAATTGTTCAAATATTTTCTCCAGAGGCAGACACGGCAGTAGGGGGAATTCAAGAATTACCCCTACAATTCGAAGAATCTTCAGATCGTACCAACATTCGATCAGTCACAGTAGAGCAAATTGAACCGGTGATTGTCATGATCAGTGGCCCGGGTGTCAGTATCCGCTGTGAGCTTGAGGCAGTAGAAAATGAAACAGTCCACCAAGTGATGAAACAAGCCGCTGACCAGTGTGGGTTTTCTTATCAAACCACACAGCATGCATCGTTCGGAGTATTTGTGGAAGGTTTAGGTGGCGTGGCCTCTGATAAAAAAGCCGGATTGTATTGGATTTACTCTGTGAATGGGGTAAAAGCCAATGTTGGAGTATCGAGTTATCCAATAACACCAGGCGATATCGTCTCCTGGAATTATGAACCAGAATATAATTAACATTTATTTTATGCGATCAGCTATGCTAGCTTTCTTTTTCATTCTGTTTGCTCTGCCAACTTGGGGAGTAGACTATATTCAAACAACTGTGCGGATAGAAACAGCCACAGGCACGGTGTATAGTGGAGATGTGTACATTCCAGATTCTGGTTGTACGGTGACGGATAATGATGGAGTCGAACATAAGGTGGATGGTGCGGCAGCAGTCTGTGCCCTCAACGAAGCCGCCACATGGGGTGGGTTTGACTATGTGTTACAAGATTCTTCGTTTGGGTTATATCTCACTGAAATTGATGAACAAGCGGCGAACGATACCGACTATTGGTCATTCTTTGTGAACTACACGGCTGCATCGGTTGGGCTAGCGGACTATGAACTAGCCAACGGCGATGAAATGATTTTATCGCTGGGCGGTTATCCAAATTCAGCCTTGGAATTACGCATGCCAGCAAAAGAAATGTTAGTTGGAGATAAGCTGGTTGTTCGGGTCAAAGTCGATGGGCAGCCACTACAAGGTGCGACCGTGTACATGGCTGACCAATCCATAATAACCGATCAAGTTGCAACCAAACTGACGGATACCCTAGGTAAAGCCAGTTTTAAACCGAAACGAGTGACTAGTTTCTATATCTATGTGACAGCCGACGGCTATACGCGTAGTGCTACCACCACAATTCGAGTGGTTGAAAAGCATACCGCCAATAAAAATCTATCCACCGAACAAGAACAGGCGATGATTGCGGCAGCCGCCGAATATTTAGCGGGTGAAGTGGGGGATGATGGTTTGCTCAATACCAGCCAAAGTGTCACCGATTGGGCCGCCATTGGTTTAGCGGCGGCTGGCCAAGATACCAGCGCTTTGACTGATGCTGTGGTGAGTTATGATCCTAAAATCAGTGATGACTACGCCGCTGGTGAAATTGCCCGACATATTTTGGCACTGGAAGCGTTAGGCCAAGATTCACGTGATTCCAATGAAGTGGATTATATCGCCCGGTTACTCAAAACCAAATCGAACAATCAATTTGGTAGTGAAGCATTTGTGAATGATGATATTTTTGCTGGATTAGCCCTACTGGCCGCAGGTGCGACAACAGATGATACGAACGTCCAGGCGGCAGTGACGGCGGCAAAACAGGGAACGAATGCGGATGGTGGAGTATCGTACGCCGTGGCTGAAACCATCAGTGATGTCGACACGACGGCTTACTTCGTGCAATTATTATCAGCGGCCGGTGCCGACGGTAAAGTAAAGCAAGCGGCCGTTGCGTATTTACAAGATCAACAGAATCT
>CAYZUI010000186.1:0-3976 GCA_964481945.1 uncultured Gammaproteobacteria bacterium | reverse complement strand
GGAGTATTACAATACCAAACGGATCCATCTTGGATTAGAGGGAAAGATACCATCAGAACTACTGACTAATCTGTCGTGAAGGTGTTGACCTTATTACGGGGTCTGCGTAAGAGAAGGGAAGTATAACAAATAGGCAAAAAGCAGTATATATAAGTGTCGTACAATATATCTTATACGACACTATATATCCTGGACTTAGCGATAATAGGCCCGATCGGTAAAACGCACATCGATATATTCCAGATCTGTTGCATCGACGTCCGTCAACACTTTCGCCAGATTATTCAACTGCACCGTTAAATCCACACCGCTATCAAAATAAATTTCCACACCTTGTTGCGTGACGACAATTATGTCTCTCACTATCGAGACATAGTCACAGGTCACATTGGTATATTCAGTTTGCCAAGTGATAAAGGTCTCATTGCCACTATCAGTTTTGTCGCCTTGCTCGCCCCGTTTTACCTCTTCCAATAAATCCAAACTCTGATCAACCGTAATTTCATTATTCTGCAATTTATCTAAAATAGACCGTTTTTGTTGCTTGGCCGATTCCGTTTTGGAACCGGCAATTTCATCGGCAAAGATTTTATCGGTGACGTATTGTTTAGTTTGGCACGTCACCGGCAGCACGGCATATTCCGAAATATCTAAACTGGTGGCCGGTGTAAAACCACCGTGCAGTGTCGTGATGAAATTCATCAGGCTGGCTTGAAACACGCTGTGTCCCACGGCTACCGCTCTTTTTTTATTACGCTCACGAATATGAGGAAAACGCGTATCGGCCTCGCCTGCGCTGACCTCTTGGGTAACGACCCCATGAATATCAAGATAGTACTGATCTTTTCCGACAATATACACGTAGCCAGGCACGCGTTCCGTGACCGCTACTTGCACGGTTGACGGCCAATCCGTTGCCACCACGACAGTTTCCACCTGCACGTATTGGCTCAATTGTTCAATAATATCATTTTGCAATACTGCCTCGTTCAACAAGGGTAAAAAACGTTGTGATAGCACCAACCAACGTCGTCGCTCAAGCGCTGTAGTGGTGGCTGCAGTGATTTGATCAACCGTTAAATACTGCTGTCCAGAAACAGTCACCTGTTTCACGGCTCCCACTTGTTTGTAGCCAAACACGTACCACACCGCGGCGATGGCCAATACGATACTACCGCCCACGGCCCAGCCATCACGTCTCAACCAAGCCCGCTGCTTTGATTCACGACGAAAATATGGGTTATGAAATTGCCCTTGCAACATGGGCTTCAGTATAGCATACTATGGAGATTATGTTCGGTTTGTTTCGGTATAAAAGGCCCCAAACATTGCACCTTACGCTCTCGGTTGGTCCGTGGTCGGCTGGCCAAGTGGTGGCCATACCGTATCCCATTGAACGTCCGCAGCAGTACGTCACAAATCTGCACTGGACCAGTGACGGCACGGTGATTGACCAGGGTGGTTGTCTGGTGGTAACTGCTGGCACACAAGTGACCATCACAGCCACTCTGCATACTCAACCAGTCCACTGCGCTGGTCCAGCTGTAATCCGCCAATGTTATGATCAAACGGTGGCAAAATTACACTATGGGGCACCGATTCCTGGTTTGTATACCCTAGCTGACGTTCTGACACTACCTGAAGTCGATTGTGGTGGTTTTAGCGTCTATTTGATATCCCTGTTAGAGGCCGCTCACATCCCAGCTAGGCTCGTGGCTGGTTTCTGGGCAGGATATAGGCAGAACGATATGCACGCCTGGGTAGAAGCGAAATTGCCGGATGGTACCTGGCTACCGTTAGACCCGTCCACGGATTGGCTACGCCAACGTCGACGCACAAAAAAAACTGGCGGCTTTGGTCAAATTGGTAGTGATCGGATTGTCACGAGTGTAGGCAGTGATCATGTGATTCGTTATCAAGATAAAAATTATCCGATTGGCCTGTTGCAGGTGCCGATGGTGTTAGCGGCAGACGGAACCTTTAGTTATCTTCCTTATGATCACTACCGGCTTATCACCCAACGTTGAGCGCGACGATATTCGCTTAGCACTCACTACCCTGCTGCAACCCTGGCTGTGGCGATATGGTCGTGCACAAGCTGAATTACACTGTGCACTACAGCAGTATTTTAAAACTGAATATATCTACCCGGTCAATTCGGGCCGGACGGCTTTATTACTCCTGCTCCAATCATTACATCTGCAATCGGATGATGAGGTGTTGTTACAAGCTTTTACGTGTAATGCAGTAGCGAATCCCATCGTGTGGTCGGGAGCAAAACCGGTGTATGTCGATATCGACCCAGACAGCTACAACATGTCCCCTACCGATCTCACTAAAAAAATTTCGAACCGCTCAAAAGTGCTGATTATTCAGCACACCTTTGGTACGTCCGCCAAACTCACCGAGCTATTAGCCATTGCCAAACAGCGTCAGCTCTATGTGATTGAAGATTGTGCACATGCCTTGGGCGCCCGCTATCGGCAACAATTAGTTGGAACATTTGGTGACGCGGCGATTTTCAGTTTTGGTCGGGATAAAGTGATTTCGTCAGTCTATGGTGGCGCGCTCCTGACAAAACAACCGTTCACGCTACCCGCTCTCCCCTCCCCCAGCCTGTTCTGGACGAAACAGCAATTACTGCACCCGTTGGTTACACAAGTTAGATTACTGTTGCCGCTGGCCCAAAAACTGAAGGTCATTTCACTGGCTGTGACAGCCGGTGAACGGCAGGGTCAACAACCAGCTTATTTTCCGGCAGACTTACCGAATGGTCTGGCCCGCTTGGCTGTACATCAACTGAGGAAGTTAGATATCTTCAACGATCACCGTCGAACGATCGCGGCTTTTTACCATCAACAACTGAACCAAGCAAACTGGTTTGACGACTCCATTTATCTACGCTACGCTGTGCAGGTGACTGATCGAGAAAAAGTCCTAACCCTAGCTAAAAAAAGTGGAATCATTCTGGGAGATTGGTATACGGATCCGGTGGTACCAGGTGATCCGCAACATTTCGGCTATGTGCCCGGCAGTTGTCCGATGGCAGAAGAGGCGTCACGCCAGGTCATTAATCTCCCAACCCATATTCATATCAAAGCCAAAGACGCTAAACAGATTTGTGCTGTCATTAAACCCTATGTCGATTGATCAGGCCAAGTGGGATCAGTTCGTGAACCAGCAACAGCCAGATACGTTTCTGCACAGTTGGGCGTGGGGTGAATTTCAACGTCATCCCATTCAGCGGTTCAGCGTGGAAGAAAACGGACAGATTGTGGGTGTAGCGTTAGCCATTCTGACTCGGGCAAAACGCGGTACATTTGTGTTGTGCCCCCATGGTCCTATTACCATGCCAGACCGACTAGATGTGGTGGGGCAACTGCTGGATCAGATCATTCAGTATGGGCAAACCGAGCGAGCAGATTTTATTCGGATAGCGCCCATTCTGCTGGATCAGTCCCGCTGCGGTACGCCTTTTGCTTTACGTGAGTTTCGTCGGGCGCCCATTCATGTGCATCCGGAGTTAAGTTGGATTGTCGATCTCAGCCCAAGCGAAGATCAGTTACTCGCCAACATGCGCAAAACTACGCGTTATTCTATTCGCAAGGCGGAAAAGGAAGGTGTGCAGGTGCGTCTGTCGACTGATCCGGCCGATCTCAGCATTTTCTACAACCTCTACCAAGCCACCGTCAGCCGCCAAAAATTTCAACCATTTTCCTGGGAGTATCTCCAGAGGGAATTTGAGCTGTTTTCCAAGTACCAGATGATTAAAATTGGTATTGCCGAAGAACAGGGTAAACCGGTATCTGGTGCCATGGTGGTGACAACTCCCTATGAAGCTTTTTATCATCAAGGGGCATCAATTACCGGCTCAAAGTCCGTTGCCTCGTATTTACTACAATGGCGTATGATGCAAATGGCCAAGCAAGCCGGGTGCTCGAAATATAATTTCTGGGGTGTGAGTCCGGACGATAAA
>CAYZUI010000185.1:0-2835 GCA_964481945.1 uncultured Gammaproteobacteria bacterium | reverse complement strand
ACCCAGCTAGGAATGTGGACACCAAAACTGTCCAGCCACATAATCACGCCTAAACACAGAATCGAGTACATAGCGCCGTTCTTTAAGAACTTGTACCGCTTAATCCGTTCGATGTTGCCAATCGTAACTTCCCGGACTACGAACGCACCAATCCCGTTCCCCACTAAAATTAACGGGACAGACAACGTGAAGGCGAAAGCACCAAGCACACCATCAATCGAAAATGTGGCATCAATTATTTCCAGATAGAGAATCTTGCTGATATCCGACATACTGCCCTTTTGTAATAATTTTTGTTCGCTTTGCTCGGCGTTTTGCTTAAAACCATGGGTAATGAAAAAAGCGGTTGAACCAACCACGGCACCTAAAGCCATGGCGGGATTAAACTGTAGAGCTAAATACACAATGCCCGTTAACAATATAGAAATCACTGCATAAAACCAGACTCCTTGCGAATAAAAAAACTTTTCACCGATGAGGCCAAAATTTTTGGATTCTAAAAATAGCCAGTGAAAAAACAAAAAGACTAAAAAAGTCCCACCACCAATCAACAAAATCGGGGCAGATAATTCGATGGCTTCTATCACTCTAGGGTCATTGCTAAAAGTGGCCGTAATCGCCTCCCATGGTCCGAGTGTAGGGTTCACTACCCAAACAATTAAAAATGGCAATACCCCTCGAACCACAAACACAGCAATAAACAAACCCCACACCAAAAACCAGCGCCGGGCTTTGGCCTGCATGGTGGAAAGTACTTCGGCATTGATAATGGCGTTATCAATACTACTAATGGTTTCGAACAAGACCAGCCCGGCTACAATTACTATCATTGAGACGATATCCATGCCGCCTATGGTACGCGAACCTGGACAAAAAAGCAATTTGGTATAAGATGTATCTCCTAATTCATAATCTACGCTGTATGAGACTAAAAACCATTTTAACCGTTGTCAGCAGTACCTTGGTGGTGTTCAGTTTGGTCACCGTTGGTCAAGCCGTCACCAGTAAGTTAAGTAATAATAATTTGAAGTTATACGGTAAAGCGTTTAACCCCGGAGGCTATTTCACCGTGGCGGATGATATGGTGATTACCGAACAATTAAACGCCAAAGGTAATATTTCCGACAGCGACGGCAATCTTACCCTGGATGATACCGTGGCCATGACTGGAGATTTGATTGTCGAAGGTAGTGCGGAAGTCAAAGGTGAATTGTACAATTCAACTGCTGCCATGACGATTAATGACGACCTGACTGTGACTGGACGCTTCTCGGTGAATACAATGGAAACACCAACCACTAGTACGTGTACAACCGCTGGGGTGTTATCCTATGACGATACGTATATGTACCTGTGCGTGGCTGGCACCTGGAAAAAAGTGCCGCTGCAGTCACTGTGAGCGGATTTAGATCATCAATAATTGAATACTACTAATTCGACGGAATGATCGGTCTCGACTCACCAGTCGAGCAGATAAAACTTTTGCTGTTGCGGCAATAACACTATCAACTGTTCGAAGGTTATATTGCTGCCTCAATTCGGCGGCTGTATGAGCAATAATAATATCCACATCAATAATCATGATCGTTTGCAGCAGTTGTTGAATAACAAATTTCTCGGTTTGAGGTAATTTTTTATAACCTAGCAATTCAACAACGGAGAGTGTTGATAGGCCAAATGTTTCTCCTTTAGCAATACTGTTCTCTAGCCAGTCACTAACAAAACTATCACCTTGTAAATAGTAGATGACAATGTTGGTGTCAAGAATAATCATGCACCCAAACGACGTTCAGTTCTAACACTTTGTTGATAACGTAGTGGATTCTTACGTTGATGTTTCCAAATGCCTTTCGCTGATTGCCACACGTCTAAACGAACCTGGCGACTATCGAGGACATCAGTTTTTTTCACTTGCCGCAATACTGTAGCGATTTTCGTTGTCATAATTATGATAATACAGTGATAAATCGATAAAGTCAACGTGACTAAACCAGATCAGTCAGATATGATGAGGGTGCATGCCTTCACCTGAAACGAGAAGAAAGCCTGGCCGGAAATGGGAACGAGAATTGGAACAAAACGTAACGGTTGATTTTTTATTTTTTTGTCGACATTTACAGGTAAAAAAGTAAAACAATAGCAATGGTAAATAGACGGGGACGATGGTTTTGCTGGAACTAGTAAAATCTCATTATCCACCGTCCTTGGTTACTTTTACGGCATTCCGTGAGCGAGGCTACTACGCCATGGTGGAGCTCGGCTCCAGGTCGTGGATCGAGATCTTCTCGGCGACCAGCTGGCCGCCACGCTTGGTGATCTTGACCGCGTCGCCGACCTTGAAGTCTCCGAGCCGCTGGAGCTCGTAGTAGTACCGGTCCTCCGTGGTCCACAGGAACTGGCAGTCCCCATGGAGATCGCAGAAGGTGCCGGCCTTGGCCTGCCCCACCATGCCCTGGCAGAGCATCTTTCCCTCCTTGAGATCGGGGAAGAGCCGCACCGCGCCGGGCAGCAGCGGGTAGTAGATCCCGCTCCGCCGGAAGTTGTAGGGATTGAGGAACAGGTGCGGCGCGATCTCCGCGGTGATCGGATTCTTCTTGCTCATGATTTGTAACCTCGGAGCAAATACCGTAATTGGTGGAAACACCCTACTTATTATTATTATTGTCAAGACCAGTCATATGGGTGTCGCAGGGAAGTAGAAATGTCATACCAAGAATTCCTCATTGGTGAATTTAAGCGTAAAGGTATTGTCGTTCCACAATCAGTAAAAGAAGCACGCAGATTACTCAAAAATGATCCGAATTTTAAAACACGGATAGAGTAGCTGCGAAGTGG
>CAYZUI010000184.1:0-4338 GCA_964481945.1 uncultured Gammaproteobacteria bacterium | reverse complement strand
TTTAGTGATAGTAGTTTTGTGGTGACCGATGGTTCAAGTGATGCAGTTATCACCGCGTCTGTGCGAACGGCAGCCAATGCAGCCGTGGCCGGTGAAACGGTTGCTTGGTCAACCAGTAAAGGTACATTGTCTGCAGCTTCCTCCGTCACTAATGCTAATGGTGAAGCTTCTGTTACGTATACGGCAGATGATGTCACTGGTTTGGCTACGATTACCGCTACGCCAACGAATTATACGGCCAGTTCCATTCAGCTAGCCCTATTGGATGATACGGTCCATCCGGAAAGTATTGGCGTGTCTGCGTATACAGCCGGTGAAGAAACCACTACCGATGAAGAACTCATCATCATGGCTGATAGTGATATTTCGACGAATTTGTTTGCGGCGGGCGATAAATTAACCATTTGGGCTCATCCCACTGGGTTTGACCGCGAGACGCATGACATTTCCGTGAGCTATGCCGTGACCGATCCAGACGGAGCGGCTGTAACCAGTATGACCGGAACCATGCCCACCGGCCAAGCCGGTATGCCCATTTGGATTTGGTATCTTCCACAAACCATGGTTGAATCCAATCCGTTGAAAATTCCGAAGACTGCCGCTGATGGAGAATACACCGTTACCGTCACAGTAACCGATACGGATACGAGTGAAACAGCCAGTTCCACCACCAACTTCTGGGTGGGTGAGTTACCGGAAGCGTTAATTATTGATGATGATGGCTATTGTTACGATACCGCGTTGCAAGGTTTAGATTTTGGTTATATCGCGTACTGTGCCAGTGCTGGACAAACCGTTGCCAATGCCTTGGCCGACGCTGGGCATGACAGTTTGTTGTGGAATGTGACGTTGCATGGCTATCCGACATCGGCTGATTTGGCTTTATTCCCGTTAGTGGTGTTAGTTGATTCGACCTTTAGTTATGCCGATACTACCGTGTTAAGCGAATACCTTGATGCCGGTGGAAACTTGTTGGTTACCTCGGAACAATTAGCCTATAACAGTACCTATGGTCTGGCGCCAACGGATTTCTTGTGGAATTATCTTCACGTCAATCATGCCTCGTTAGTTTATCAACCGGCTGTAGTCACTGGTTTTACCGGATCAGATTTTGCCGGTAGCACCTATGACATCAATCCCTATAATCTGAATGGCAATGGCACACAGGCCATCTGGGTGACTGACGAATTGCAAGTTGATAGTAACAGCAACGAAGTGGAAGAGTTGTTTAGCTATACCCAAGGTGAGACCACCGATAAAGTAGCCGGTGTACGTGTGGCTAACAGCGATTATCGGGCAGTGTATTTGACCTTTGGTCTTGAATCGGTGAATGATTCTGGTGTCTATACTCAAGCGGCTATGGTGGGTGAGTTAACTGATTGGTTATTGGGAGACGCTCCAACTGTGAGCAAAGTATCCGCCAAACGGTTCAACAATAATCGGGCGCAAACCATCACTATTCGGGGGACGAATTTCCAGATGACCGGTGAAACAAAGGTAAAGTTGCGTGATCTTGAACTGGCTGATGTGGTCGTCTCGAGCCGTAAAAAAATGACAGCCACAGTGCCTGCGGGTCTCACGGCTCGATCCTATAGTGTGAAAGTCATTCGACCAGATGGCCGTAAAGTGACGAAGGGGAAAGCGGTCACCATTACGAACGGGGACATATTCATCGATTCGCTCTCCAGTGGTTTCGTTTCGAATAATTCTGGCCGCACAGTGACGATCACTGGCGGACAGTTCAATGCGGCGGCCAAAGTGTTTCTCGGCAATCATCGTTTGTCTGAAGTCACCTGGAATGACCCAACATCGTTGACGGTCACCGTTCCGGCTGGGTTCGATTCAGGTAATTACGCCGTGAAAGTAAAAAATCCGAATGGCGATCGCGCCACCCACCGTGGGTTTATTGTGCGGGTTGGCTTTACGGAAACGTTAGCAGTGGGCGATAGCCATGCGCAAGTGGAAGCATTGGAGAAACGTTTGAGTACGGCTGGCTATTTTACGGATGAGCCAGACACCACCTTTGATGCTGTCACTGAAGAAGCCTTAGTACGTTATCAAACCGATAATTTTCTTCAAGTCACTGGTCGAGTTGATGCCAATACTCGTTACTACTTGAATAACAACTAAGCATGATTCAGTGCACCTTTGAGAACGGCAATGCCGCGCGCTTGCGTCATGCTGTGGTTGACGCGTTGATTGTTCAGGATAATAAAATATTGTTGGTGAAGCGGGCGGAGCAGTTACTTGGTGGCGGGAAGTGGGCTATTCCTGGCGGATTTATGGATCGTGATGAAACAGCCATCGAGGCCGTGATGCGAGAAGTGCTCGAGGAAACCGGTTATACCAATGCTGTCCAGGAACTTTTTACAGTGCTGGATAAACCGGATCGAACCGGTGATGACCGGCAGAATATAAGTTTCATTTTTGTGGTGAATGTGATTAAGCAAGTCAAAGCGCCTGATCACGAGTCATCCGCTCTGCAATGGTTTCCGTTGGATGCCTTGCCAGCTCCAGCCGAGATGGCCTTTGATCATTTGAGCATCATTTGGGATTGGCGAGCTGGCCTGGACAAATGAAGTAAAATTTGGTATCGTATTGGCCGTATGTCTGACGCAACATCCTATACGATCCCATTGCGGGTTCAGCGTCTGATGAAGGCCAAACAGCAGGACACGGCCTTTAAAGCTGAAGTAGATCGTCTGCCAAAGTTTAAAATTTCCGAAGCGATTAGTCGGGTGGCTTTTATTTACGAAAAAGTCCGTAATGCTTTGGATTATAAAGAAGAGCATCTCCTCATTAAGGCGGCCATTCACCGCGTTTTAAAACGGAAATTTGTTCCCGGTGTCGATCCAGCCTCGATTGCCCGACCATTGGTGGTTGAATTAATTCGGGGTGGCTATATTCGCAATAACACTTTGCCAGAACAAACGGTCGACGCAGCCGCCAGAACGTTAGTGAAATACGCCCGCTTTTTGAGCAAAGCCATTCCACCGTTGGAGGGGCGACAACGGGAAGAAACGTTTGACTGGGTATTAACCATGTTGGCGTGTGAGTTAGAGGAAATCCTGTCACCTTCACTGCTGAAAGAAGGCATGATTGAATTTGTCTATGACACAATGTTGGAACGTATCGATGTGTTGTCTAAGCGCTTTACCGAAGATGAACGCAAGGTACAGATTTATACGGCAGTGTTAAAGGCGTATTCACAGTATGATCTCGATTTAATGAGTTATAGCCTGTTGAAATATTTTTATCCGGAGTGGCCAGAAGGTAAGGAAGATGCCTTGAATCGAGTGGCGCGCAATGTGTTGAATGTGCAAGCCACCATTCAAAAACAAATGAAGCATCCGTTACATGAGAAGTTGGTACGGCAAATGAAAAAGATCAATATTCTCTTTACTGTGTTGCATGATTGGTTAAAAAAATCCGCTGATCCATTAGCCACGTTACACAGTCCGAACCAATTGAATGATCTGATTGAGGAAACGACCAGTCAACGTTATAAGCAGGTAAAAATTAAACTCCGGCGCACCAGTTTACGCAGTATCATTTATCTGTTCATCACCAAGATGTTGTTAGCCATTATTCTGGAGCTGCCGTATGACTATTTTGTGATCGGTCATCTCAATTACGTACCGCTCGGCATTAATGTGGTGTTTCACCCATTGTTGTTATTTATTATTGCCTTAGCGGTCCATATTCCAGCGAAGGAGAATACCCAAAAAATTGTCGAAGGTATCAAAGATTTGGTCTACGGCTATGAAGGGAAGGATATCGTCTATCGCATTCGTCCAAACATTACCCGAGGCTGGTTGCTCAATTTTGTCTTTCGTCTGTTGTATCTGGTAGCGTTTTTAGTTACTTTTGGCAGTCTAATTATAGCACTCACCACCCTAGGCTTTAATTGGTTAGGCGTATTATTATTTACGGTCTTCTTAACCTTGGTCAGTTTCTTCGGTCTGCGGGTTCGTCAATTGGCCAAAGATTTAGTGGTGTTGGATCGCCGGGATAATTTGTTGAGTGTAGCGATTGATTTTTTCGCCATTCCCATTGTGCGCGCTGGGCGCTGGTTATCGGTCAACTTTTCCAAGATTAATGTGTTTGTGTTTGTGCTCGATATTATTATCGAGGCCCCGTTTAAATTGATTATCGATGTGTTTGAAGACTGGTTCGCTTACATGAGAGAAAAGCGTGAAGAAATTTACGATTAGTCAAACCATTGCCTTAGACACCCAGGCCAAGGCGCTGTTGGCTGCCGGGCAGGATGTGATCAATTTAAGTGTGGGCGAACTGGATTTTTCTGCACTCCCAGCCGTGCAACAACCCGTCAGTCAG
>CAYZUI010000183.1:0-5400 GCA_964481945.1 uncultured Gammaproteobacteria bacterium | reverse complement strand
CTGGCTTCTGAACAGGCTAGTTATATTAACGGGGTTTTACTGCCAGTTGATGGTGGTTTTACAAAAACCATCTAATCTCTTGAGTTTTCCACTTGTTATACACAGATTTATACACACAAAACTGTGCCTCACGCATTGATTTGTGGATAAATAGGGCGTATGATGTTGGTTGTCATTTCTGACGTAATGGAGGTACCAATTATGACACTTCCACTACGCCAGCTAGACCACAGCATATCCCCTCAACAAGGGAATGCTTTGGCGGGCATAGTATAATGGCATTATGTCTGCTTTCCAAGCAGAACACGCGGGTTCGATTCCCGCTGCCCGCTCAATATTTTTCACCCAACTAATCGATCAGTAACCTTATTATGCGATCATATTTAATTCTATCTAGTAGTGCTATTGCAGTACTTTTCTTAATAGGAACTGGTTGTACACCAGTAACACTAGAGCCCACAGCAGAAAGTAAACAACAGTTGGAAGCCGAGAAGGAAAAACGCGCTGAAGATAAGGATACTGAACGCGCAGATCAAGTCGTGGTACAAGATGAGTTTAAGCCAGCTGGTCAGCCGAGTGAATTATCTCCCGGGGTACTCCAAACTGAATTTATGGCCATTGTATTTCCGGCCAACTTAGGAGTAGTAGAGCAATTGGAACCAGGTCGCATCGTTGCAACAACAGCCAACAACGGTGTCGGCGATACAACCATGGAAGAGGACGAATTCCGTGTTGAGTTACGTTATGGAAACACTATGAATATTGATGAGGAGCGGGCCACATTTCGAGCTCAATACACAAACGCTACAGAAGAAATTGCGATGTCACAATTTGCGCTGCGGGGATCAACGGATGATGGGGAAGTGTTCCAATATGCCGTTGGATACTTATGGGAATTCCGGCTCGGACGAATGCTGATCATCAATGGATATGCAAATACTCCAGCCGGTATTGCGAAAGCTCAACAATACATAGAAGAGAAGATGACATATCAATGGACATTTGCTGCTGAACGCGAATAGCACCCTTACTAAGATAAGGAAAATTCTACCGCAATTCGAAGGTCCTCTGCAAAAGAACTCCAGGATCAAGCGCCAGCTAATACACAGTTGTGCGATAACAATCTTCACAATAAATAATCTCCGATCTTTCAGGTGAATAGGTTGATTGTATGTCCTAACGATACCGTCATCATTGGTCATCAGGTGGTGTTTTTCTCCTTAAAACAAGATATCTTTGTCACCGTTATCGAAAGTGAGGATATCAGTTCCACCATGCGATCATTATTTGAAATTGCCTGGTTGGGCACTCAATAGATAGAATTCACTTCCTTAAATTTCCGATATTTCTACTTGGTGGGCGTTTCTAAGGGAAGTCTAATATACATACTACGATCGTCTGCTTGATAATCGCCAGATGTGAAGTACAGATGATATAATTCAGGATATTCCCTCTCTAATACTGGAATAGGCACTTGAACATATCCCTGCCTGCGCACCAACGACTTACCAAGCACATCTGAAGTTCGCGTTAATACAATATCGTCAGGCCGGTCGGCAAATCGATAGCTTTCCAAACATCTTCGTAATGTACTCATAGGATCAACCGCAAAAAATCCGCCTGCCTTACGTACATCTACTCTGCTTTGATCATCAGGCCCTGCTCCTGGAATCCTGTTTGCAGCAACGTCACCTAGGCGTGTTAAATAAAAAGAAACCTCGACGGCTCCTGGGAATCCTAATAGATACATTTCCCCTCGGGTAATCAGATCCTCAAGTTCTGCGACCGATAATACTACTAGATTTCCTCCCGTTCGATGTTCATCGTGAATGCGTTGTTGTGCCTGATGAATTGCCTCCGCGTGACTTCTAATTTGTGCGGCCGTTAAATTCACCGGATCAAGCCGAGGAATCGGATCTACCTTGGGCTGCTCTCTTCTTTCTACAGCTACCATAAATTACTAACTACTCAATAAAATTACAAGCAGTTTAGCAAAGTTTTCTGTGCTTGTCAATCACGTTTCGCTAGCGTACAGTACCGTTATGCTCGAACACGTCACAAATCATTCACGCATTACCGACCACATTATTATTGACTCTGATTTGTGTAAGGAATTGGAAGAATTTCAAAAAATGGTGTAGAATGTAGCAATGTCAAAGAAAAAAAAGTCCGCCAAAGGCGGAAAAGTTCAATCGACGAATACACCAGATCAAATAGTTGAAGCCCCGAAAGAAAAACCCGTTCAGGTTGTTGAGGATATCCGTGTTGGCGTGACCAAAAAACCAGTGGAGCCAGCCACGGGAAAATGGCAACATGTCTTGCATGATCGTAAGTTGATTATCCTGGTGTGTGTGACATTAGGGCTACTGATCACGGCTGGTGTATTTGCCTTGGTTTGGAAAAATAATCAAGTGAATCAGTCGAATAGCAGCACCACCAATCAATCAAAGAAAACCACAAAATCAATCGAAGTGGCTCCACTCACTCTGCCCCGTCACATTGATGGTGTCGTCGTGGCCACGGCCGATGCCAATCTGGGACCAGCCTGCGTGATGATCGAAAACGCCGCTTTTGACGGTGTTCGTCCACAATCTGGTTTATCAGCGGCTTCAGTAGTGTATGAAATCATCGTCGAGGGCGGCATTACCCGCTTAATGGCAGTATATGCCGGTGAACAGGCTGATCCAGTTGGTCCAGTGCGTAGTTCACGTGATACCTACCTAGAGTTTGCTTCAGAATATAACTGTGCCTATGTTCATGCTGGCGGCAGCTACACCGCCCAGTTAGCCATCGATAATTTTGAGCTACGCGACATTGATGCCCTACGTGAGTACCAATGGTTCTGGCGAGATAGCAGTAAGTATTCTCCCCATAACTTATTTACCAATACAGCCAACCTCTATCAAGCGATTGCGGAAGGTCATAGCTGGATCGAGGCGCCAACCTATGTCTCCTGGCAATTTGTGGATGATGCCAAACTTCCCGACGGAATTGTCGCCACTGAAGTCAAGGTGAATTATGGTGGTGCCTATAATATCATCTACACATATAATCCAGAGGGAAAGTATTATGAACGCACGAACGGTGGAGTGTTACAAATTGATAATAATAATGATCGCACTCTGACCACCAGAAACATTATCATCCAACATGTCCCGCCCGGTAGTTACATTGAAGGTAAGGGGCGCGTCAATTTTAGCGTCACGGGTGAAGGAGTGGTCGAAATTATTCGTAATGGCGTCCTGACAAAAGGTGTGTGGAAAAAAGCGAATCGGTTAGATCGTACTCGCTTCTATGATGAAACTGGTGAAGAAATTCAATTAGCTCGTGGCAATAGCTGGGTAGAGATTGTGCCGGAAGGTTATACGGTGGAGTGGAAGTAATGCAAAAAATTTATACGACGCTTGAGCAACTGCATATACCGTATCAGGAGCATACTCATCCGGCAGTTTTTACCAGTGCGGAAGCGGCCAAATATTACGATACCATTCCTGGCGCTCATGTGAAAAATTTATTCCTCCGTAATCGCAAAGGTGATACACATTATCTCGCGGTGGTTTTGGATCACAAACGTGTTAATCTCAAACAATTGGAACAACGGCTGGGTGAAAAACAATTGAGCTTTGCTTCTCCAGAACGATTGATGAAATATTTACAAGTCACCCCGGGATCTGTGTCCGCCTTGGGTTTAGTATTTGATGAAAGCCACCAGGTGCAGGTATTAGTTGATCAAGAGTGCGCCAAAGCTGGTTTGATCAATTTGCACCCCAATGACAACACCAAAACACTGACTCTGGCTTGGTCAGACTTTAAAAAATTCCTAGACTGGTGTGGTAACCCAACCCGTGATATAGTTTTTGACGCGCGGGATTAGTACAATGGTAGTATGCATGCTTCCCAAGCATGAGACGCGAGTTCGATTCTCGTATCCCGCTCAGTAATGAAAAATTATTCGCATAAAACGTTACGACCGAAAGTAAGGTATGGTACACCCAGTCGCTGGAGAGCTACGGTTCGATTTCGCAATACCACGGTAAAACCTAAAGGACGATCACAATAGTTACTGCTGGACTAAATTATAAAACTTATTTACGCGCAACGTATATACAACTTTATTTTTTCTTTTTAGAGTAATTTTTTTGGCGGATACGCTAGTGCGCTGTGGTACAATCTTTCTACCCACCAGGCGTAATCGATCAACTAGGGTAAGCGTTTCACTAGTCTGATCGACTTGCACAATCATGACTCTGGCCACTTTGGCCCGACTGCTAACGATAATGACGTCAGTAACATCATCGGTGCGCAGATCAAACAGACGCAGACTGTGCCGTTGCATGGCTTGCTTGGTCAGGCGTAAGCGTTGGAATACAGTGCCATTATAAACATTCACCAAGGCCAGTTTCTTACTGGTCGGATGAAGGACAACAAGATAGCCAGTTGCATTATAGTCGGCCACTAACGTGAGAACGTCTGTGGTGACAGAAAATACGGTATAGCGGTACACTGAATTATCACTATACGTCACAATAATAGAACCATTCGTGCCACCAACAACTGAAGTTACATATTGTGTGAAGGCATCTGAATCGGAAGGATCGGTATCACCTAGACCAGGATGCTCACTGTTCTCATCCACCGAATTTTCTTCATCTATTTCACCGTCTCCATCGTTATCTATCTCATCATCGGAAATTTCTACACCATTATTAGCAATCGTATCATCGGTATCGTCAGCATTATCCGCATAGCCCGCGGTGGGTTCGGAACTGCAAATGGTTCCAGTTTCGGTGCTGCCTAGACCATCGCCGTCATTATCATAATAGTAGGTTTGCTCGGCGCTGACAGTGGCGTCGGCATCGTTACAATCAGTACCGGGATTAATAATTCCCTGGCTACCCAGTACACCATCACCATCTTGATCTACCGTTAAATACCCTAAATAGACTATTCCGGAATTCATTGAGATACTATCGTTTTGAGCCGCACCCACGATAATATCGTCGTAACCATCATTATTCACGTCTCCGGCAATATCCACTCCCTCGCCAGCCAATTCGCCGGCTGATGCACCTTCAAATTCTTGCTGAGTGGACAAACTGGTTGCAGTATATGTGTCGGCTTTGCCATAAATTACGTAGGCTGCGCCAGCATCGGCACTAGCGTCATCATTTAATCGCGCACCAACTATGAAATCATCGTACCCATCGGCATTAATGTCTCCACCGCCACCAACATAAATACCAGCCTGATCGCCGGAGCTGTCGGAAGATGCCTCGCCAGAAAATTTAATTGCGCCGGTTGCTAAATTCGTTGACGTAATTGCGCTAGCACGGCCATACATCAAATAGACCGCGCCGGCTCCATCGTCAGAGGCATCATTGTTCGCTGCGCCAATCAAAA
>CAYZUI010000182.1:0-4316 GCA_964481945.1 uncultured Gammaproteobacteria bacterium | reverse complement strand
GGGGGCTCTACTTTTAGGACGCTACAATTAGGATTCAGCTCCAGTGAAGTCCAACAGGTTGTTGATGACGTACACGGAAATGCCCCAACCGGCCAAGATGATCACCAGACCAATGATGGCGGCATAGAGGGTCTTTTTGGCGCTTTCGACTTTTTCTTCGTTGCCACCAGCGGTCATCCAGCGGAAACCACCGATTAAGATCAAAATGACGGCGATCAGGGCAAGAATACCGAGTACCCAGTTAATGATGGAAATCACTAACGCTTCTGGGCTTTCATTACCCAGAATCATCGAGTTAGAGATGCCGGTGTTATCCAAGTCCTCTACTGTGAGAGAGGCGGCTCGGGCTGAAACGGCAGCGAGCAAGCCAGTTGAGGCAACGCCCAAGTAGGCGAGACGATAGGCTTGAGCTTTGAGTTTATTCATAGTACTCATACACTTGTTAAATAAGTTACTTTCACTATAGACTATTTTTCCAATTTTGTAAAGACCCTGCGTAGAGCCCCATAGCCCCGCGGCCCTCCGCAGGGTGGGTAATAGAGTTTTTTCATGGTATAGTATGGCCAATGAAACTTGCCTATACATTGGGTTTTGACACAAGCGGAGCACTGAAAACATATACCCAGCTGGGCAATGAAGACCCGGCCACGATTGTTTTTTCCATCGTTAATACCGCATTGATTTTTCTTGGCATGATCACGTTGATTTTGATACTGGTGGCTGGCTTTTTATGGTTAACGGCCGCCGGTGAAGAAGAAAAGATCAAAAAAGCCAAGGGTATTATCAATGGTGCCATGCTGGGGTTGATTGTGGTACTGGGGTCGTATGGTTTAGCCCAGTATCTGTTTACCGCTATCCGTATCGCCACTACTGGCTAAATCCATTATGCGCCTCTTTTTGAATATCATCATGGTTGGACTCATCACCTTCAGCATGGTGTATCAGGTGGATGCGGTTAGTTCTGATCCTGTGATCTCATTGAACCCTTTTGGTGGAGGAGTAGACTACGGCAATCTTTCCAATACCGGACTAGGCACAACCGACCCGGTCGTGGTTGCCTCCCAGTTGATCAACGTGTTTTTACGTGTCCTCGGTGCCATTACGGTTATCTTAATGTTATATGGTGGTTGGATTTGGATTTGGGCACGCGGTAACCAAGAAGAAATTACCCGAGCCAAAGATATTATTCGTGGTTCCATTATTGGTTTATTGGTTATTCTGTCTTCGTTCGGGGTGATGCAATTTGTGTTTTACTACCTAACGAAGATTACCAATGCGGTGGTATAAGGGAGTCATCACGGTTGCTCTTATCACGTTACTGCCGCTGGTGGTATCTGCTCAAGACGACCCGAGTGTTAGTGAAATCATAGAAAGCGGTAATGGCGCAACGACTCCGGAAGGAGTGGATTTTGATACCGGTGATAATGTGCTTGGCAACCCTGCGAATGGAAAAAAAGTATTCGGTGGCACAATTGAGCAGTTGACTTTTTTATCTGGAGGGAACGATCCAGTAACCATTACCGTGAGTATTATTAACACGGCCTTGAGTTTTCTTGGTTTCCTCTCGTTACTATTTATTCTCTATGCTGGGTATACCTGGTTTAAGGCGGGTGATAATGAGGAAGATATCACTAAAGCGAAAGACATTATTAAAGGTGCGCTCATTGGTTTAGCGCTCACGTTGAGCGCGTATGGGATTGCGCAGTTGTTTTTTAATGGCACACTTCAAAAGACACAAACAACCAGTTGGCTGAATCTGTTTGTTCATCCGGCATACGCTGAAGAGGAAGCGATGCCATCGGAAACATTACCTTTTGACCCATATGAGGGAACACGATCACTCTATACGCTTACACCATATGATATTGGTTCCATCAACTTATTAGATTTAGGCAGAGCCGACCCAGTCACTCTTCTGATTCTTACGGTAAACGGCTTCCTCACTTTGTTGGGATTCATATTTTTGATATTCTTACTCTACGCTGGGATCCTTTGGCTGAAGGCGCGCGGTAACGAAGAAGACATTACTCGAGCTAAAACCATATTGAAACGAGCCGTGGTTGGTTTGGTGATTATCTTGTCGGCCTACGGAATCAGTTTTTTGACATTTAAGATGTTATCAATCTATACTTCATAAGCATTATGATTCGACGTCTATTTACGCCAGTTTTTCTGACCACTCTATTCACCCCCCTATTAAGCTGGGCATTATCTTTTGACCCCCAAGAGGGGGACAGGACTGATAAAATCAAAACTTCTATTAGTGCTGTTACTTTGGGAACAAATAGCCCAACACTAGTGGCGCTAAATTTGATTAACGCCGCTTTGTCGTTACTGGCGGCAGTGTGTATTGGTTTGCTGGTCTACGCCGGGTTCTTATGGGTGTGGGCGCGTGGTAATCAGGAAGAAGTGAAAAAAGCCAAAGATATTATTCAAGGCACGGTGATTGGTTTGGTCATTGTGCTAGCGGCTTTAGGCATTACCCAGTTTGTTTTCCAAACCGTAGGCGACATTACCGGAGCAACTGTTCAATAATAACCATGCATCATATGAAACGATCTATAACATCCTTTATCGCCTCGGCTGCCGGCTTTGCTTTACCTCTAGTGACGTTAGCCGATTACACACCGCAAGAGGTTGTGTTTGACTCCAACCGGAATGTAGAACGAAATTCCGGTTTAGGTAACGCTACGCCCGGAGATGTGGCGGCTGGCGTTATTAACTGGGTCTTGGGTATATTGATGCTGGTTGCCATCAGTTTGGTGATCTACGCCGGATTTTTGTGGTTGACGGCGCGTGGTAACGAGGAACAAGTGACAAAAGCTAAAAATATTTTGGAAGGGGCTATTATTGGGGTGTTGATTATCCTGGCTTCCTACGGTGCCACATTGTATATTTTTGAAAATCTGGTCAACGCCACCGTCAACGGACCACAATGAAACGATCGGTCGTCAGTTTTTTGATCGCCACCCTGTTGCTGCCCGGGTTAGTGTTTGCCGCCGGTGAATCCCCTGATGCGTTGGGTGATGGAACGTATGTCAAAAAAGATTTTGATTACTATTTTCAAAATATTCGCGACAATACAAAATTAGGTGGCTATGATGATGTGGCTAATGAAGGGCCAATCGCCACAGCTTCACTAGTCATCAACTTACTGCTTGGTTTGCTTGGCACCATTGCACTGTGTTTAACGGTCTATGCTGGGTTTTTATGGATGATCGCGCGCGGTAACGAAGAAGATATCACCAAAGCGAAAGATATTCTGATCGGCAGCGTTGTCGGATTACTGGTTATTCTTAGCTCCTATTCGTTCATGTACTACGTTTTCCGCAGTTGGGTGAACATCACCAACTAGCGCTATTGGCTGGCCGCCGTTTGGAACAAATTAAACGTAAAGCTTAAGACAGCGTAGCTACTCAAGATGATCGCTATGCCCAATACAGCCCACAGTAACGTATCGCGGCCCTTCTTGATGCGCTCTTCATTTCCACCGGAAAAAATCATGTGAAAGCCACCCCACACAAACATCAGCAAGGCGCCAGCACCAACGATGCCCAGCAACGCCTGAATAATAACCGCAATGAACAACACCGGCTCCTTTTGAGAAGTGTCATCACCAAACGGGGATGGCAACGATTCGTCTTGGGCCCAGGTTAATACCGGCAGCCCCCAAGCTAGACTGATGAACGAAGCACGCTGCAACCACTGTTTCATATAGGGACAGTATACTGATTAGTGACTACTTTGGCAAAACACAGACACTATCGACTACTCCACAGGTTATCTCAGTGCGAATCTCCGAGTAGTCTGCTTTAGTGGTATCCGTGATACTAGATTCTGCGACGCAGGTATAAGCCTTGTTAGTTTTGGTTGCCAACAGTGCGCAACCATCAATACAAGCACAGGTTTGGGTATCGGCACCAGTTTCGGCTACAGTAGCCGTGCCGTCAGCTTTACATTTTTTATCATCCCCCCCTTCTGCGAGTTCGCGCCAACACTGACAACGTGGATTTTCATAGCTACTACCACTACAATCTCCTAATCCACCACAGACGCTGCCAACCAAACTACCGGCACAAGTAGTGGGAACCTCTGGATAACATCCCGCAAAGCTCCACCATTCTTTGGTAAACACGGTTGCGGTTGTTGTTGTACCGCCAGATAGCGAAGCGGTCCGAACAATAATGTTCACGGCAAACCAAGCTACAAACACAATGGCTATCCCGGTCACGGTACCGATAATAATTTTCTTGCCAGTTTCTACTCGGCTTTCTACGCCACCAGAAAAGATCCAAAACAAACCGCCCACCACAAAC
>CAYZUI010000181.1:0-2787 GCA_964481945.1 uncultured Gammaproteobacteria bacterium | reverse complement strand
CATCATGACTGGCCGGATAGCTCATCCCGCCCTACTGAATTTGGCTGATAGGGTAACAATATTATACTCCGCCAAACCGTAATATTTTTGAAGTAGCTTTGGTGTATTCGCGACGGTCTGATCCGGCTGGCTTCCAAGTAGCTTTCAGTTTAGTGCCTTTTGCCACATTCACCTGAACCGTGGCCTTCCCCTTAGAGTTGGTTCGAACCGCATCAATTTTTATCCATTGTCCAGATTTTTTACGATATACTGTGATGGTTTTGTGTTCCAGCTTCTTGGCGGTAGCGGCATCGCGTAAGCTAACCAAAACGTTTTTCTGATTCTTTTTCGTCAGGCGTAACTTAGCACGTGATTTAATGTCATAGACGCCGCGGTCATTGCCAGCGATCAGACCGTCAAAGAACATGGCATAGAACGATTCTTGTTTTAAACCCTCATAGTATTCTCCCCAGGTTTCGCCGCCATCGCTAGATTTATACACCATGCCATTTAAACCGATATCTTGGCCAGCCACATATAATGTAATCGGGCTGGTCGTGGTTTGCGCAGTGAGCGTATCAAGATTCATTGCATCTTCTAATCCATCAGTGATTTTGGTCCAGCTGTTGCCGCTATCCGTTGATTTCCATAAAGCATTGGTGCCAACACCGCCGGGGGCAGCAGCCGTTGTCGCAAACAGCAGCGCATCGTTATCTGGATGGATTAGTACACTGGTTACTAATTCACCGGCTGGATTTCCACCCAAATTGGTCCAACCACTGCCATCATAGCTATACACGCCTGTGGCAGTCACATCGCCGCTTACGCCAACCAGCAATGTATCATCAGAAGCGATGGATAATGAGGCAGCGGGCAGGTCATCTGTAAAACCCAGATCTGTCCAGGTCACACCCATATCTTCACTCATAAAC
The DNA here is from genome assembly GCA_964481945.1 of uncultured Gammaproteobacteria bacterium. Classification (GTDB taxonomy): domain Bacteria; phylum Patescibacteriota; class Patescibacteriia; order UBA9570; family UBA9570; genus UBA9570. The sequence continues at coordinate 1,876 of CAYZUI010000181.1, read as the reverse complement.
ACGGCGCCACTGTCAGTGCCGGTTAAATCATCATTGGCGTTCACAGCGTACAATGTATTGTCATCAACCCGTGATTGTACGATATCATATATTGTTCCGTTATAGGCTGGTGCAACAGCGTTTGTCCAAGTGGCACCACCGTCTGTACTATAAGACATGGCTGCGCTCATGCCGGCAACAACAATAGCCGCATTATCTGGGTTTACCCAAACCGCGTGGATATTACTTGTTCCAGAAATCGGCAAGATCGGATATTCCCAAGTGGGTTCGTCATCGGTAAAATTTTCTGTCTTGGCTAAACCGCCGTTGGCGCCCAGCCAAACAACAGTTTTATCGGCAGTTTGGCTGATGTCGTAGACTTTAACTGAAGTTACCCCAGCAATACTATCTTCCCAACTGGTCGCGCGATCACGACTGATGGCTATTCCCATTCCGCTATTATTGAAAATGGTGTTGACATCTTCCGGATCAACAGCAATTTGATCAGCGTAAATACTGGATAAAGGCGTAGCGGTAGCATAGACATCCCAGGTTGGGCTGCTGGCGGTGGGATCATCAGTATAATTGAACCCAACATACAACCGACCAGTACTATCAAAGGCCAGTCCGCTGCCGCTATCTATGGCTGTCCAATTATCACCACCATCCGTGGTCATATAATTAGAGCTGGTGGCTACTCCAGACGTAGTCACTAGATTATTTCCATTAGTTGGGTTTACCGCTACTTTCCACAGGCTGGTTCCTGGGGTCATGCCATTATTGGTTACTTCCGTATCTACCCAGGTGAGACCAACATCAGTGCTGCGGTACAGAGCATCCGTATCATCAGCAGTGTTAGTGACCAGAACATAAAATACGCCTGTGTCTGGTGAGGCAGCTAAATACTCAACCGTGGCAGTGCTGGCGACTGTTATTGTGGTGAAACTATCTCCATTATCATCACTTACCGCTATCTCTCCATCCTGCAGCCCAACCAACAAACGTCCGTGATCAGCAATTAAACCATTAGCCATGGGAGCATTGATATTTACGGTAATATCTTCCCAAGTACTTCCTTGATCGGTACTGCGCAATAACGTGTCTCCCACGGTGGCAAAGGCAGTTCCGGTATCCGGATCAACTGTCACATCTCTTCCTACTCCATAATTCACATCTGACGGTAAACCAACCCACGCACCACCCGAATCAGAGGATACAAATAAGCCGTTTGGTGCGCCATTGGTATGATAGACCGTGTCGCTCAAGGGGTCAGGGGCAATATCTGTAGCTTGTCCGCCGAACAGGCCAAGATTAGAGGCAACGGCCGTATCTTGGGTGTCGGTATCAACACCGGTAAGTACTAGGAACAATAACGAGGCTAACGCGAGGTGATTTTTCATAGTAGTGGTTTTTCTTTGTGAGTTAGAGATTAGCTACAGTATAGCGTAAGGTGACACTTATCCACAAGACAATTCTACCTATTGTGGTATACTGGACAGATTAACACAATATATAGAAATTATGTACACACTCGAAGGTTTAGCTAAAGACGTATTTTTAGACCGCTATACCTTAAAAGATAGCAACGGCCAGAGTATTGAACAGACTCCAGAGCAAATGTGGCAGCGCGTAGCCAAAGCGATTGCGGCTGTTGAAAAAACCGAAACGAAACAGCAGGAATGGGAAGCCAAGTTTTACGATATCTTGGAAGGATTTGATTTTGTTCCGGGCGGGCGCATTCTGACCGGAGCTGGTTCTGGCGTACCGTTGACGCTGTATAATTGTTTTGTCATTCCTTCTCCCAAAGATAGTCGTGACGGTATTCTCGATAGCGTTAAACTGATGGTGGAAATTATGAGTCGCGGCGGTGGGGTTGGGGTCAACCTATCCAGTGTGC
>CAYZUI010000180.1:0-2610 GCA_964481945.1 uncultured Gammaproteobacteria bacterium | reverse complement strand
CGGATTGCCGATCGGATGGGTTCCGGCGTGTATAAAGATAAGCCCTATAAATTAATTGAACTGGAGAAGCGGATTGAGTATGTCCAAAAAGATCCTATTGCCACCAGTATGTTGGCCTATGACGGCAATCAAGCCATGCAACAATTCGGCTGGAAGCCTGGTGCCAAAATTGGTGTGTTGTTGCACCGGTTGTTAGATGAGGTGATGGACGATCCCAAGCGAAATACTCCGGAATACTTAACCGAACGCGCTCAAGTATTGGCCAAAGAACTGGATAAGTTATCAGAAGCGGAAGCGCGTGCTATCATGAAGACCTATCGATCAGCCTTAGCGGACCTTAATGCGTATAAAGACTAGATCATTTCTAACTAACCCCACACTTTACGTGTGTGGGTTAGTGGTGTTGTTATACGTTCTGCCAGGTTCAGTTGTTGCCAAACAGACCGTTTCGCCTAACGCTAAAAAAACTATTACGAGCGATGCGTTCGGTGCCAACATCCACCTCCGCCAACGACATGTTGAGGAAGATTGGTCTGACGTGCTGACGTTGGCTGATCAATATGGTGTGACCTGGGCGCGGGAGCAATTTAATTGGGACGTGATTGAACCAACCGATGATGATGCCTTCAACTTCGATACCTACGATGCCATAATTGATGCCTATGATACGCACGAAATTGAAGTAGTCGGTTTGCTCACCTACAGCAGTTCTTGGGCGTCTGACAATCCTGGTTCGGTAGATTATGAATTTTATCCACCAGATCTAACTGCCTGGAGTGATTATGTGGAAACAGTGACAGCACATTATGCTGGCCGCATTACCTATTGGGAGATTTGGAACGAACCGAATCATGCCAGTTTCTGGAAAGGGGATGAAGCGGATTACGCCGATTTGCTGAATAGTGCTATCGCCGCAGCTAAAGTTGGTAACCCAGATGCCAAAATTGTTTTTGGCGGATTATCCGGATCCGATTACACTTTTCTTGAAAACGTCTTGCCACTGATCGACGACGTAGATGACATTGCGGTGATGGCCATTCATCCCTACAGTGCCTATGCGCCAGAAGTGGCCGCGAATGGTGTGAATACATTAGTCACCGATCTCTATAATATCAAAGCGGTGTTGAATCGTTTTGAAATGACGCGCACACCCATTTGGCTCACAGAAATTGGTTGGCAAACGGGCACGGATGGTGTGGCTAATCGTACACAAGCAGAATATCTCACGCGCGCCTACACGCAAGCTTTGGCTATTCCCGATGTCCAAAAAATATTTTGGTATTCGTTGGTTGATGCCGGATCGGATTTTGGTTTGATTGATGATGATTTTGTACCGAAGGAAGCCGCCAATGCCCTGGGGTTTGTGACGGAAGAATTAACCGGCCATTGGTTTAAAGATCAAACCTTGCCTGGTGCTAGGATCATGGATAATTTTGTGCATAGTCAGGGCTGGCACTTTGCCGGTACGGTGTGCACGGAAGGTACATTGAACGATACCGATAATGGCAAAATGACTGTGCGCTATCGGTTTACAGCCACTACCAACTGTTATGCACCAGTCACACTCGATAAAGCCTTACCAAATAACACTCGAGCCCTACAGTTCAAAGCCAAAGGGGATAATAATTCTACGGCTTTGCGAGTGCGGGTGGTAGATGCCACTGGCGAAACGTTTCAATATAATTTTGGGTATCTCCCCAAAGAGTGGTTGTACTATACCGTGCAACTCACAGAACCATCCAGCTGGTGGAATGGCAATGGTGACGGCAAGTTAGATCAACCGTTACGGTTCGATTCTTTTGTGCTCGATAACGCGGATGGTTTACAAGAAAAGGGCACGGCTCAATTTGACGAATTATTAGTGTCGGATAGCAGCCAGGTGTATCTGTATCGTTTCCATCAAGGTACCAAGGATACATATGTCTATTGGTCGACTAGTCGGGTCCGACGCCTGCGCATTTTATTAGATGGTGCCGGGAAAATTGAAGAACGGATTTGGCGCTACGAAGATAAACGGCATAAATCTGGTGACGGCTATTATTGGTTACGCGCCAGAAACGCGGTAACGTTTTTTCAGACGTTATGATATTTCCGATACACCTCTTTCAATCGTTGATCGGTCACATGGGTGTAAATTTGGGTGGTGGTGATGGAAGAATGTCCGAGCATGCTTTGCACCGAACGAATATCTGCCCCATTACGCAATAAATCGGTGGCAAAGCTATGCCGTAACGTATGCGGCGTAATTTTTTTCATAATCCCAACCGCCTTGGCGTATTTTTCAATGGTTCGTTCTATTGAACGGGACGTCAATGGCGCGGCATCCCCATCGGTTCGACCGGCCTTCGCCCGATCCATGGCTACAAACATATAGGGTGAAACGTCATGCCGGGCTGCCAGATATTTTTCCAGCCAATACTTGGCTTGGTGTGATAAAAATACCACACGAATTTTACTGCCCTTGCCCCGTACCGAAAATTCTTCACGCTTCAAATTGATATCCTTTATTTTTAAATTCGCCAATTCCGATACCCGCAAGCCGGTGGAGAATAATAATTCCAGCATGGCTTTATCCCGCAACGCAATCACGCGTAGGGAACGGTCGCGACC
>CAYZUI010000179.1:0-6471 GCA_964481945.1 uncultured Gammaproteobacteria bacterium | reverse complement strand
TGGGTTTAGTATGGACATCGTACCAAACACCAATGTCTATGACCAAACCACTGATGTTGTTGATATTGGTAATCCTGTTGATGAAACTGGTGATGTGTTACTCGATTTTGAAGATGATAGTTATTCGGCCGAAATGAGTTTGGTCGCTACATCTGAAATCACGGCAATTGGCACCATCTCTATCCAAAGCAGTAGCGGTTGTGTCTTCACTGTTCCGTTTACTATGACTGCGGTATGAACAAAACTGAGGAGCAATGGAAAGAGGAACTGACTCCCGAACAATATCGGATCTTACGAGACAAAGGCACTGAAGCAGCCTTCACTGGAAAATACTACAATACCCACGATTCTGGTATGTATCATTGTGCCGCCTGTGGTAATGCCTTGTTTTCATCCGATGCTAAATTTGATTCCGGCACCGGTTGGCCAAGCTTTGATGATCCGGTGAACAAAGCCAATGTCGAGTTACGATCAGATACCGCATTGGGCATGATCCGTACCGAAGTGCTGTGTAAAAATTGCGGCTCACATTTGGGACACGTCTTTGACGATGGACCTACTAAAACCTGCCAGCGTTACTGCATCAATTCGGCCGCGCTTAATCTAAAACCAAAATAATAAAACGATATGAAACATTTTTTTGGATCTCTCATTATCGCGGTCATGGCCTCACTTGTATTTACAGCTATTGGTTTTGCTTGGATTAAATATGATTTACAAAAAGTCAGCGATGATGTAGCCGCGTTACAAGACACGGTGCAAGAATTACAACAGGACAAACCGGCCAATGAGCTGGTGAATGACATTCAACGACCACAAACTCCCAACCCTGGTGATGATGTCCGAGAACATGATGTCTATGTGACACGATCAGATGACCCCACATTGTTTCTGGATAGTAGTGAGCTGGTGTTTGATAAAGGTTCAGTACCAGAAGCGGTACTCCGCAGTAATGGAGAGATCTGGATGTACTTTCCCAGTTTCAAGAATTTTTCCCAAGCCGGTGATGAGAAAATTATGGCAGCGAAATCCACCGACAGTGGTGCCACGTGGGAAGAGGTTGGTTTGATCACCATTGAGAATGCGCTCGCGGGAGTGACGGCGGTTGATCCTTCGTTAGTGGAACTAGCTGATGGACGGTTACGGATGTACTTCTTTGGTTCGACGGTGGTGGGTGGTGATCCAGCTCAAGTTGGTGGGGAACATAAGATTTATTCGGCTGTATCCGATGATGGAGTGAATTTTACGATGGAAGAGGGTGTGCGTTATGCCCAGGAAAAAATTACTGATCCTGATGTCATTTACCATTCCGGTTTCGGGACCTGGTTAATGTATGTCTCGGTAGGACCGGTGACACGTATCATTACGTCTAATGATGGCCTGGAATGGTTCGACACGGAATTTAATTGGACTGGCGGTGGTGTGCCCGGGGCGTATATCGATTCCGACAATATCGTTCATGTCTATGGCTGTGGCCAAGGCGGAATCGTGACAGAAGCTTCTGTGGATGGAATTATCTTTACTGGAACACCAACCGTAGCATTATCAACCACTGATTCGGCAATCATTTGTGATCCTTCGCCAGTGTTGCTGGATGATGGTACAGTGCTGATGGTGTATAAAAAAGCACCGGTGAATTTATAAGATAATTAACACAACGTTCTATGTCCTGGATGCATAAATTACTTACGCTATTTGTCGCAACCATCAGTTTTACGCCAATCGCCGCATCTGCCACGGACACCTACATCACTGCCGTGGAAATGACCAGTCAGGCCAGTACGACGGCTGGAGCAACGGGTAATTATATTATCGATTTATCAGTCGGAACAGCTATACCCAGTGGTACAACCATTAGTGTCTACGTTATTGCCGAGCCAGATGCGGGCGGGCCAGACGCCTCTGGCTTTGCCTTCACCGCTGATTATCTCTCGGACACTTTAAATGGTACAGGGGGCACCGCTGGCACGAGCATTTTTGAACTGATGTTAACTGCCGACGCAGCGGTGGGTAAACATTCCCTGGAGTTAGTGAATGTTGTGAACAGTTCAACCGATGGCAGTTATCGCTGGGTTGTCACCACCGCTGCCTTACCACCCACTAATTTTACCACGAGCGACACGTTTACAATTGGTGCTGGCGGTACGTCTGATAATCCCTTTTCCAGTTTGACTGTTGCACCCGGTTCTACTGCGGTCGGTCAAACAACCACCTATGATGTAGAATTTACCACCACCGCTGATCTAGCAGTTGGAGATGTCTTTTCTTTCTTTCTCCAAAATGAGGCAAATCCAATTGGTCCATCTGATTTCTATTTTACCAATGCGATTTTTTCTTCAAAAACAGTTGATGCTGAATTGACTGCCGTGTCGGAAAATCTCGCCGCTTCCTTGACGCTGACTACTGCGTTGACAGCTGGTACATACGCTATACGTTTCAGTGACGTGGTAAACTCAAATACGATTGATACATATGAAGGTGTTATTTCACTGGGAGCACCAGGCGACACCATGTTGGTCACAAGGTCTGATTCTTTTACATTGGAGACCCTGACTGCACCCGATGCACCCGCCGGATTAAAAGCCAAGAAGATCAAACGACGCTCGGCTACGTTACAGTGGGGTGCCGTGACTGATGCAGACACGTACAAATTACGGCTTGATCGAAAAAAAGGTAAAATCTTTAAGAAGGTTAAAGTATTCAAGAACTTAACTGGGGTAAAAAAAGCTGTCACAAAAGAATTTTTACGCCCCGGAGTGACTTATCGCTTCCGTGTCAAAGCCTGTAATGAGGTGGGCTGTTCAGCCTGGAGCGAACCGAAAAAATTCACGACAAAGGAGTAAAATTGTATTAAGCAAAAAGTCTTGTTTTTACTTTAATACGGATTGGTAATTTTTCAGCATGAAGATAGCGTCAGCTTTCAGGTGATTTCGGACCCAGTCTTTCTGTTTTTCGCTATCGATCAACTCTCCCAATCCATGCAACATCTGGCTGTCTTTGGTTTTTTCAATAAAGGCGATACAATCTGGCAAATATTCTTTGACGGTTTTGCCGGTAAAATTCTTTATCACTTCAGCATTGATGTCCCAGTGATTATTGGCGAAGTACTGAATATCAAAAATGTCTCTCATTGCAGTTTCAGTTCTCAAAGTCAAAGCCGCTAATTTGCCGGCGAACAAATAATCCTTTTTGGCCGCCAGCATTGAAATACCTAGATATTCTTTTATCTCGTAAAGGTCTCTCATGTTTTCCACCAGCTTTCTGACATTGATTTCGGCTTTGACATTGTGATCCTCGTCGCCGTAGGAGAGTAATGCGAAAATGGTAAACCTCTTGATGTATTGATCCTTGATTACCCCGTACTTGCTTAAAATGGCGACGATCTTTTCAAGGACCATCTTCTGGTCTTCCTCGGTCACTTCCAGTAAATCAAAATCCAAGTCCACCGAGAATCTCGGCAGGTTATAGAAAAAATGAGCACAGGTGCCGCCTTTGAATCCCAAAAGCGGACTGATGGAGACATCGGTTGAGATATCTTTCAAAACCTGACCCATTATTAACTGATGTTTTTCTTTGTTCAGCATATTATTATTGAAAATTTTTCTTATATTTATTCAATCTCTTAACCAATGATTTGTTGTTATAAATTTTTACCAGCTCATCACACTTTTCCCAATTGATCCCTTTCAGGTTGTCGAAGTAGTAATTCTGGGACAAATAAATCATGTCCAAGAAGGCTCTCTCCGGGGTGGCGATGCTGTAGTTGTCCTTGCTTTCGATGCCGTCCGAGTTAAACAGGACCGTATCTTTCAGCTTTCTGAAGGTGATGGTGTATTTATTCACAGTCATGGTTTTTGGCCATTTGGCCGCTACAAAGATCATGTCGTAGTGCTGAAAAATGACACCGGCTTCTCTTAAGACCGTTTCGAAGCTGATATATGAGGGTGTGTAGAGGCTAGTTGCCAACTCTTTTGAGTTAAAGTTTTTATCCTTGGCAAATACACCTCTGGTCAGGCGGATTAAGGCACCCCGTCGTACGTAATAGGATATTTTATCTTTCAATTTAATCTGATCATTCTCCTCCCAAACTAAAGCCAAATCCTTGCTAGTCAAGATGGTCTTGTTTGACTGATATAATTTTGCAATTAAGCTGTCCATAGTGAGTTTATTTAATGGAAGTTGGATATTTCCCCACTTCCATTATATATAGTTAATATTTCTTAGTCAAGCACGGTATACAAAAAAATGTATTGTGAACACCTGTCACCCTATGGTGTTAACTGTTAGAAAATTGACGAAACTGCAAAAATAGGTTATAATGATAATGATGTTCTAGTGCCAGCCTGATCGAGCGGTCATACTCGAGTCAGGGATAGAGAGCATAACGATAAAATAAATAAAATTGTAAAAAGCTATGCTGTTCACTCGACGCACAATCGTTTCTTCTGTCGGAGTTTCCCTAGCCACACTAGGGTTTGCTTTTTTTACAACTCCCACGGCTCTGGCTGCCACGGTTACCTGGGATGCGGGCGCTAACGGTACGTGGAGCACCTGTGCAAACTGGTCGGGAGATGCCTGCCCAGATTCCACGAGCGATGTGGTGATTGACACCGCCTATACCGTAAAAATCACGGAAGCGACTACAATTAACAGTCTGGCACTCGGTGTTTCGGCGGGAAATGTGGCGGCTATTTTGCAATTTGATTACGACGCGATTGGTGGCAGCCCGCTCACAGTGAATGGCAATGTGACGATGTATGGCACTAGCAAAATTACGACTACCGATAATACGACCACGACTGCCTATCGGGCTAATCTTGATGTCAATGGTGACTTTGACCTCAAATCAAATGCCAGCATCACTGTTAAGGCAAAAGGTTTTACCGGAGGGGCTACGGATACGAATGGCAACGGAACGGGTCCAGGAACCCATAATACTTATGTTGGTGGAGGTGGTGCTCATGCTGGAACTGGGGGAAAAAGCTCGGGTAGTAATACCAATAATGGAGGTTCGGCATACGGTTCAGCAACAAACCCTATTACCTTAGGTTCCGGAGGGGCGGGCGGTACGGACTCGGGTAACGTTGGGGGAGATGGCGGCGGAGCTGTAAAAATTGATGTAGCAGGGACGTTTACACTCAATGGCACCATGACGGCTGAAGGAGCGGCAGGGGGTAGTAGTGGAACGAATGCAGGTGGAGGAGGTGGTGGAGGCGCTATACAAATTATTGCCGGAACATTGGCTGGTTCTGGAACTGCTACGGTTGACGGTGGCGCGGGTGGTAATGGTGATCAACGTGATGCTGGTGGCGGGGGTGGCGGGTATCTCTACCTGCGTTATGCATCTACGACGGTTTCTACGGGTAGTTTTAACACCATGTTTAGTGCGCTTGGAGGGAGTGTCGATAATACTCATTCAACGAATGCTTCGATTCTGGCGGTGGCAGGGCAAAATGGTTCCGCCATTGTGCTGGATACGGCCACAGATACGACTAATTATACGGATGCCAATGTATATTTGATTGATGGCTATAAGTTTTTAAGTGGGGAAGAAAATAGCGGGGGGACGAAATTTCTTTTTAATAATATAACCGCCGTAGGAACAAGTACTTCTGGCACTGGACTTTTGGCGATTCGTAACAATACTTCGGCGAGTATTGTGGATGCGGATGGCACGTTTACGCTTTCCAATGCGGCCTGGACGTGCTCGAGTGTCACGACGCTTCAAATCGATGCCGCAACGCTGACTTGGGATAATGAGGCGAGCGATGACGTTTTTACATTAACAAGCTGTGAGGCGTGGACGCTCAATGTGACTTCTTCCATCACTGCAACTTTGGATAATTTGACTATTTCCACAAAATCTATTGATTGGAATGTGCCGGCGAGTTCTACGATTACGCTGTCTGATTCCACCATTACAACTACCAGTACGGCTAAGACCGGTTTCACAATTGATGATGCCATTACTCTTAATTTAGGTACGGCCGATAGTACGAATGCCAGTACCGTGACCTCGAATGCGACCTTGACCATTACCGCAATGACCGTTTACGCAGGTTCTACCTGGAAAGCGGGAGGCCTGGGCTGTGCAGGTGGAAGTGGAGGGACAGCTGCTTCGGGTCCTAATGGAAGTGATGTGTGTACTACAAGTACAACAGGTTATGGACGAGCTGGAACTTATGCCGGTGGTGGCGGAGGACATGGCGGAGCGGGTGGACAATCAGTTGATGGTTCAGCCAGTTCTACGTATGATACGGCTACCACACCTTCCACTTACCGGGTTGGTTCGGGTGGAGCCCGTGGAGAAAGTGCAACTGGAGGAGCCGGTGGTGGATACCTCAAAATGGATGTTTCGGGAACGTTTACTTTAAGTGGCACATTGTCTGCAACTGGTGCTGACGGAGATGACAACACTAATAATGGTGCCGGTGGCGGTTCTGGCGGTGCGATTTATCTGATGGCGAATAC
>CAYZUI010000178.1:0-6317 GCA_964481945.1 uncultured Gammaproteobacteria bacterium | reverse complement strand
CGTGTCTTTACATTTTTGTGACCATCTGTTATCGTATGCGTCGCTATGTCAAACCAAGAATTTAAACTCGACCATGTCCGAAACATCGGAATTATTGCCCACATCGATGCTGGTAAAACCACCGTATCGGAACGCGTATTGTTTTATGCCGGTAAGAAACATAAGATCGGTGAAGTGCATGAAGGTTCGGCTGAAATGGATTGGATGGAACAAGAGCGAGAACGCGGGATCACCATTACCGCAGCCGCCACGACCGTGTTTTGGCCGTATCCACAATGGCTGGGTGAAGGTTTAACCTGGATCAATTTAATTGATACTCCCGGGCATGTAGATTTTACCGTCGAAGTAGAACGCTCCCTGCGGGTATTAGATGGTGGTGTGGTCGTGTTTGATGGAGTGGCTGGCGTTGAACCTCAATCGGAAACAGTTTGGCATCAGGCAGAAAAATACCAGGTACCGCGCATGTGTTTTATCAATAAATTAGATCGTACCGGCGCAGATTTTTATAAAGATCTGGCTTCTATTCACGAACGCTTAAGCAAACGAGCCATTCCCATCCAGTTACCTATTGGTCAAGAGGATGGTTTTGTTGGAGTGGTTGATTTGCTCGAACAAAAAGCGGTGATCTACAAGGATGATTTGGGTAAAGATGTAGCTATTCTTGATATTCCTGCCGAATTGGTTGATAAAGCTAAAGATTACCGCGCGAAATTAGTGGAAATGATTGTTGAACAAGATGAGACCTTAATGAACGCCTATCTTGAAGGCAAGGAAATTGATGTGACGAGTCTGAAGCAGGCTTTGCGCAAGGGCGTATTGAGTAATGAGATTATTCCCGTGTTATGCGGCAGTGCCTTGAAGAACAAAGGGGTGCAGTTGATGCTTGATGCTGTGGCCAGTTATCTGCCGTCGCCATTAGATAAGCCTCCCGTAGTGGCTCATGACTATAATGATGAAGAAAAAACAGTTGAATTTCTACCAGAGCCAGCTGGTCAATTAGCCGCTTTAGCGTTTAAGGTGGCCACTGATCCATTTGTTGGCCGACTCATTTTTGTACGTGTCTATTCAGGAAAACTAACGTCAGGTTCGTATGTATTTAATGCTACTACGGGTAACAAAGAGCGCATTTCTCGAATTGTCAGGTTACATGCCAATAAGCGAGATGAAATTGACGAAGTCCAAGCAGGGGACATTGCGGCCGTGATTGGTTTGAAAGATACCGTTACAGCCGACACCTTGTGCGATCCGGATCATCCAGTGATCCTAGAAAAAATTGTTTTCCCGGAACCGGTGATTTCTGTGGCAATTGAACCGAAAACCAAGGTTGACCAGGAAAAAATGGGCATGGCTCTGCAGAAACTTGGTGAAGAAGATCCAACCTTCCGAGTGGAATCGAACGAGGCTACTGGTCAGACCATTATTTCTGGGATGGGTGAATTGCATCTCGAAATTTTAGTCGATCGCATGAAACGGGAATTTAATGTTGAAGCCAATGTCGGTGCTCCACAGGTAGCTTTTAAAGAAACTATCCGTAAGTCAGCCGAGGCCGAAGGTAAATACATTAAACAAACTGGCGGTCGTGGGCAGTATGGGCATTGTTATTTAACGGTTGAACCATTAACCGCTGAAGATAAAGGCGAAAATGCGCTGCTGAATTTTTTGTTTGTGGACGCTGTCAAAGGTGGTCGCATTCCCCGGGAATATATCAGTCCAATCGAAAAAGGCATCAAAGAAGCGTTGGATCGGGGTATTGTGGCCGGATATCCATTATTGAACATCAAAGCCACGGTCACGGATGGTAGCTATCATGAAGTGGATTCTTCAGAATTAGCCTTTAAAATGGCCGGATCGATGGCGTTTCAAGATGCCTGTAAAAAAGCCAGTCCAGTTATTCTGGAACCGATCATGTCTGTCAGCGTGATCACTCCAGAGCAGTATATGGGTGATGTGATTGGTGATTTGAACTCAAAACGTGGTCAAATTCTGGAAATGACCGATCGTGGTCAAGCCAAGGTGATTGCGGCCATGGTGCCACTGGCGGAAATGTTTGGTTATGCCACCTCGTTACGGTCAATGACGCAAGGCCGAGCCTCCTATTCTATGGAATTCAAGCAATACAGCGAAGTACCCAGGCATGTGCAGCAGGAGCTAGTCGAAAAGCGGAGTAAGTAGGTTATCCACACCAGCCTTTACAATACAAAAAAGGCTGGTATAATACGCAAGCTTGTTTATCTATTAAAATAACCTTATGGCAGAAGCGTTTGACCGTTCCAAACCTCACTTAAATGTTGGTACCCTAGGCCACGTTGATCATGGTAAAACCACTACGACTGCGGCTATTCTGGCTGTTTTGAATGCCAAAGGTGGTAAAGCGCAAAAGAAATCGGTTGATCAAATTGATAACGCCCCTGAAGAAAAGGAACGCGGTATTACCATCAACACAGCTCACGTTGAATACGAAACCGACAAGCGCCATTATGCCCATATCGATTGTCCGGGTCATGCGGACTATATCAAGAACATGATCACCGGTGCCGCTCAAATGGACGGTGCTATTTTGGTGGTATCCGCTTCCGATGGTCCGATGCCGCAAACTCGTGAACACATTTTGTTAGCTCGCCAAGTTGGTGTGCCAACCTTTGTGGTATTCTTAAACAAGGTTGATCAAGTGGAGGATGAAGAGTTATTGATGTTGGTGGAAGAAGAAATTCGTGATTTGCTCAAGAAGTACAAATTTGATGGTGATAACATCCCAATTATTCGTGGTTCAGCTCTCAAGGCTTTGGAAAATCCTGGTGATGAAGCCGCTGCCAAACCAATCCTCGATGTGCTCAATGCTCTTGATACATTTATTCCTGAACCACAACGCCCAGTGGATAAGCCGTTCATCATGGCTATTGAAGATGTCATGTCCATTGAAGGCCGTGGAACAGTGGTGACTGGTCGGATTGAGGGTGGCATTGTCAAAGTCGGTGATGAAGTAGAAATTGTCGGTATTCGCGATACGTCCAAGACTACCGTCACTGGTATCGAAATGTTTAACAAGACCTTAGATGAAGGTCGCGCTGGAGACAACGCTGGCATTCTGTTACGCGGTACTAAAAAAGAAGATGTTGAACGCGGTCAAGTATTATGCAAAGCTGGTTCTATCACCCCGCACAGCGAGTTTGAAGGTGAAGTCTACGTGTTATCGAAAGAGGAAGGTGGTCGCCATAAGCCATTCATGACTGGATACAAACCACAGTTTTATATGCGCACAACTGACGTAACAGGTGAAGTGAATTTGCCGCAAGGTACAGAAATGGCCATGCCCGGCGATACGTTAAAAATGACCATTAAGTTGATTGTGCCAGTGGCTTTGCAAGAAAAACAAAGCTTCTCCATCCGGGAAGGTGGTCATACCGTTGGCGCAGGGGTAGTGACCAAGATTCTGAAATAAATATAAATGCCCGCCAAAAAAGCTCCTATAAAACCTGAAGAAGAGATTGAACAACGCATCCGGGTGAAAATCCGGGCGTATGATAGCAAAATCATCGATCAATCTTGTCGAACGATTCTAGAAACGGCCCAACGGACGGGGGCTCGGGTTCAGGGCCCTATCCCGTTGCCGACCGAGCGGAGTCGTTACACCGTGTTGCGGTCCACCTTTATTCATAAGAATGCCCGTGATCAGTATGAAATTCGGACGCACAAGCGTTTGATCGATATCTACAGTCCAACCGCAAAAACTATTGAGGAACTGTCCCACTTGAATTTACCGGCCGGTGTCGACGTCGAAATAAAAATGTAACAAAAAGACCCGCTATTACTAACCTACTGCCGTTTGCCCTGGAGTGATCCTTCGACAAGCTCAGGACTATAGTCCCGAGCGAGCCCAAAGGGCGAGTCGAGGGATATCAACAGAACAAGCACTGCAGATTTTTTTATGCCAAGACCAACCACAAAATTTTTCCTCGCCAAAAAACTCTATATGACACAACTGTTTGATGCCACCGGCAATGTTGTGCCAGTAACGGTATTGGCGGCAGAACCAAATGTGATTACTCAAATCAAAACAGTTGAGCATGATGGGTATATGGCTGTCCAAGTTGGGGCAGGGGAGCGTCGGGCAAAAACTGTTTCAAAAGCCGTGGTGGGTCACACCAAAGCCTTGAATAAAGTATTCCGTAAGTTAACAGAATTCCGCGTCGCTGACTCGGTTAACTACAAAGTAGGCGATATCGTAGCGGCCACTCAATTTGCCGAGGGTGAAAAAGTAAAGGTCTCCGGCATCAGCAAGGGTCGTGGTTTCCAAGGCGTGGTGAAACGGCATGGTTTTCACGGTCAACCGGCCAGTCATGGCCATAAAGATCAGTTGCGTGCTTCTGGTTCCATCGGAGCCGGTGGCGTACAACGGACCTTTAAGGGTATGCGCATGGCTGGTCATATGGGTGATCAGTCGGTCACCGTAGCCAATTTACGCGTCGTTAAAGTGGACGCTGAAAAGAATGAACTGTATCTGCGGGGGGCTATTCCCGGAGCTAACCGAGCTTTTGTATCGATCTATCAATAACATCATGAATACCGTCAAAGTCTACAATCTTACTGGACAAGTCGTGGGTGAACAAACCTTACCAGAACGGTTATTTAGCGTAAAAGTAAAACCGGCTTTGGTGCACCAAGTAGTGGTGGCCACTCAAGCCAATAGTCGAGAGGTGTTGGCGCATACCAAGACAAAGGGTGAAGTGCGTGGCGGCGGTCGCAAACCATGGAAACAAAAAGGAACTGGTCGGGCTCGACAGGGTTCGATTCGTAATCCGCAGTGGCGTGGTGGTGGCGTTGTGTTTGGTCCACGCAGCAATCGGAACTTTTCCCAGAAAGTGAATAAGCGCATGAAACAGTCCGCTCTGGCTATGGTGTTGTCTGATAAGGTAGCGAACGACAAAATTATCGTCGTTGATAGTTTTACAGCCTCCGCCGGAGGCGGATCCGCCTTTGGCGGAAAGACCAAACAACTCAAAACCGCTTTAAGCAGTTTACCGTGCGCTAACCATACTAGTCTGTTAGCTATGGCCACAGCCGATGCCAATGTCACTCGAGCAGCACAAAATGTTGCTAAATTGGGATATTGTGCCGCAGATAGCATCAATGTCGTTGATCTGTTGAAATATGAATATGTGGTGCTCGATCAAGCGGCTGTAGAAAAAATAGATCAGACGTTTCAGAAGATCAAATAATGTTTATGGGATTCTTTTCAAAGAAAAAAACTCCACCAACCCCAGCTGAACCGGTCAAGGCAATTCAAGAATTGCCCCAACCAGCCGATGTGAAAAAAATCTCAGTAGGTTCTGTGAAATCTTCAGTTCTCATCCAGCCATTGATAACCGAAAAAGCGACTGCCGCAGGAATCTATTTATTTAAGGTTGTCCCCACCGCTTCCAAGAGTGAAATTCGTAAAGAGTTCCGAGCGAAATATGGTAAAGATCCACGTAAAGTGAATGTACTCAATGTGATGGGAAAGACGAAAATGCGTGGTCGCATTGTCGGTAAGCGGTCGAATTGGAAGAAAGCGATGATTTATTTAGCCAAAGGGGAAACGGTTGATTTATTTCAATAAACTATGGGCGTAAAACAGTATAAACCAACTTCACCTGGTCGACGCAATTCAAGCGTAGATGATTTTGCTGATGTCACGGTGGCGAAACCGTATAAACCGTTAACGGTGCATCTCAAAGAACATTCCGGCCGCAATAGCCAGGGTAAAATTACTGTGCGTCATCAAGGTGGTGGTGCCCGGCGCCGCTATCGTTTGGTGGACTTCTCTCGTCGCGGACAGCTCGAAAAACCGGCTACGGTACAAACCATTGAGTACGATCCAAGCCGGAATGCCCGCATTGCTCTGATTGCCTATCCAGATGGTCAAAAGAGCTATATGATTCTGCCCGATGGATTAAACGTCGGTGATACAGTGATTGCCTCAATCAAAAAACAAGAAGCCACGGCCGGTAATCGTATGCCACTGGAATATATCCCGGCTGGTATGATGGTGCACTGTGTTGAACTGGAACCAGACCGAAACGGTTTATTGGCTCGATCCGCTGGCAATGGTGTCACAGTGCTTTCGATGGAAGATGAGTTTGTCCAAGCGAAATTACCGTCCGGTGAAGTACGCATTTTTCATAAGCGCTGTCTGGCCACCATTGGTCAAGTCAGTAATGCAGAATATCGTACTATTCGGTGGGGTCGAGCTGGTCGACAGCGTCATCGCGGCATCCGGCCAACGGTCCGTGGTAAAGCCATGAACCCGGTGGATCATCAGCATGGTGGTGGGGAAGGGA